>VBGM01000039.1:0-18421 GCA_005880855.1 Chloroflexota bacterium | reverse complement strand
GCATCCGGGCGTTCGCTCGACGAGGTGCGAGAGCGCTGCGCGGCCTACAGGCTGGCGGGGGGCGTCGCAGAGTATGGAGCGGTCGCGTACGACCACCGGACCGGCCGCGTGCACGAGCTGCTCACGCAGGAAGATCGCCGGCGCCTGGACCGCGTGCGGGCCGCGCTCGCCGAGACTCCTGGCGCCGTCATCGACTCCGGATACCAGCGAGCGGTGCGCGCATATCGGTTCGACAACAAAGGCCGTCGTCACGGCCTGGGACCCGAGGGCGCGGCCACCGCGCTGTTGGCGGGAGGAGTCGCGGGGACCGTTCGGGCGATCGACGGCGCCATGCAGACGGACTTCATGGTCAACGTCATCGACAAGGCCTCCGGCCTAAGGCTGCTGGCCGGCGGCGATCAGATCGCCCTGGCGGTAGGCGACTCCGCCGAGGACGTGCCGATGCTGCGTATGGCACGGCTCGCCGCCGCGCCTGCCAACGCCGACGCGGCGGTGCGCGCGTCCGGCGTCCGTATCTTCAGCAGGCCGTGCCAGGCAGGCCTCGCCCAAGCGGTCGAAGCGCTCGTCGGTCACCGCTCCGGGAGATGCGGCGAATGCGAGGCCAGGCAGCTCGAGCCGCGCTCGCGGCTGCTGCTCACGCTTCTTTCCTTCGCACCGCACGGGTGTTGGCGAACGCGAGACCCTAGCCGCGGCCGGAAGACGCCGTAAGGCGCGTGTCCCGCATCGCATGGCATTCAGCCCAGGTACTTCAGGCCTGTCCCTGTTCGGGCCGGGCGTTCCCCGCACCGGATGTCCCGTCAGCTTCGGCTACGCCCATTGCTGAAATTCCGACCTGGAATCGACACTCAAAGCTAGCAAGTCCAAAAAAATTCCTATCGGAGAATCATTGATGGCAATCGCGATCGTCCGCAAGAACGGTGGGTCGAACGGGTCCGGTCATCACCGGGAAGGCCGGCGAGTCAAGGTTGGCGTCATCGGCTGTGGCTATTGGGGCCCACAGCTCGTCAGGAACCTTCGCGACATGCCCAACGTGCACCTGACCGCCGTGGCGGATGCAAAGCCGGAGCGGCTGGAATTCGTCCGGCACCATCACCGAGACGTGAAGACGTTCAGCAGCCACACGGCGCTGCTCGAGACCGACGTCGACGCCGTGGTCATCGCGACTCCGATCCACACCCACCACAAGATCGCCATGGAGGCGCTCGCGGCCGGCAAGCACATCCTCGTCGAGAAGCCGCTGGCGGCCAGTGTCGCCGAGGCCTGGGAGATCATCAACTTCGCCCGGCTTCAGAACAAGCAGGTCATGGTCGGGCACACGTTCCTTTACAACCCGGCCGTCCAGGAGCTGCGGCGCCTCATCAAGGATGGGGAGCTCGGACGCATCTACTACGTGGACGCGGCGCGCCTCAACCTGGGCCTCTTCCAGCGGCGCGCCAATGTCATCTGGGACCTTGCGCCTCACGACGTTTCGATCCTCATGTATGTGCTTGGCGCCACCCCGATCGCAGTCAGCGCTCGCGGCAGCACATGCGTGCAGGACGACGTGCACGACGTCGCCTATCTGGAGCTGCTTTTCGAGAGCGGCGTCAGCGCCCACGTCCACGTCAGCTGGCTCGACCCCGCCAAGGTGCGGCGGATCACGGTGGTCGGCGATCGCCAGATGGCCGTGTACAACGATGTCTCGCTGACGGAGAAGATCAGGATCTACGACACCGGCGTGGAGTCGCCGATCACCAACAGCTTCGGCGAGTTCCAGCTCTCGTACCGGCACGGCGCTGTGCGGATCCCGTACATCACGTGGCAGGAGCCGCTGCGTCTCGAGTGCGAGCATTTCGTCGAGTGCGTCAGGACCGGCACGGAGCCGCGCACCGACGGCATGCAGGGCATGGCCGTGGTCTCAGTCCTGGAAGCCGCCACCGATTCTCTGCAGCACGGCGGCCGGCGGGTCGGGATCGACCTGCCGACGCTGGCGGTGGCGGCGCCGGGGGCCGAGGTGGCGCACCTCACGCCGGCACAGCTGGGGCTGCCGACCGCCTCCTAAACGCCAGGGCGGATTCCGCACCTTGGTTCCGGACCTGCCGACCAGAGGCGGCTTTGGGCTCAGACGTGCGCTATCGACGGTGCGACTCTTAGAGCTCGTTCAGCGCGGACGCGATCGTCGCCCGGTCTTCGTCGGAGACCGCCGGGTGCACCGGGATCGAGATCATCTCGGCCGAGGCCGCCTCGGCGCGAGGGCACGGCGGGTTGCCGTGGTTCGAGTAGGCGGGCTGCAGGTGAACCGGCACTGGATAGTAGACGCCGGTACCGATGCCGGCCTCCTCGAGCCTCTGGCGCACGTCGTCGCGGGTTACCGGCCCCGTAGCGGGCGCCAACAGCGTGTACTGGTGGTACACGTGGCAGCTGTCGGGTGAAACGCGCGGGCGGTGGAACAACGACGACGTGACGTGTTGGTCGTAGTACGCGGCGTTGCTGCGCCGTCGCGCCGTGATCTCCCCGAGGCGCGAAAGCTGGACCAGCCCGATCGCGGCCTGCATATCGGTCATGCGGTAGTTGTAGCCAATCGCCTCGTGGACATACGGCTTGGTCGAGTAGGCCTGGTGGCGCAGGCTCGCGCACGTCTGGGCGATGGCAGGGTCGTTCGTGATCACCATGCCGCCTTCGCCGGTGGTGATGTTCTTCGTCGCATACAACGAATAGACCGCGGTGCCGAACGTCCCCAGCGGGGCGCCGGCGATTGTGGCGCCCACCGCCTGGCATGCATCCTGAATCAGGGCGAGCCCATGCTCCTGCGCAAGCGCCATGAATGATGCGATGTCGCACGGGTTTCCATGCAGGTGGACCGGAACGATCGCCTTCGTGCGTGGTCCGATCAGCGCGGCCACGGCCTTGGGGTCAAGGTTCAGCGAATCGTCGACGTCGGCCAGGACGGGGCGGGCCCCGGTTTGCGCGATGGCGTTGGCGGTGGCGATGAAGGTGAGGGCGCTGGTGATCACCTCATCGCCCGGACCGACTCCGTGGGCGACCAGCGCGAGGTAGAGCGCAGTGGTGCCGTTTGACGTCGCCACCGCAAAGCGGGCACCTGTCGTCGCGGCCCAGGCTTCCTCGAAAGCCCTCACTCGAGGTCCCTGGGCCAGCGCGCCCGAGCGCATCACTTCGAGAACAGCCGTCTCTTCCTCGGGGCCGAGCTGCGGTCGCGCGATCGGGATCATGAATTCACTCCTGCTGTGAGGTGGACGCCAACGTGGTGCTGGCGCGAGCACACGGTGCACGTTCCGGCAGCATCGAGCCGTTCGCCGCACTCGCATACGTAACCCACGAGCCTCGCCGGGTTGCCGACCACGAGGCCATACGGGGGCACGTCCTTCGTGACCACGGCGCCGGCGCCAACCAGCGCAAACGCGCCGACCGTCACTCCTGGCAGCACGGTGCAGCCTCCGCCGATGGATGCGCCCTCGCCGACTGTCACGCCGCTCACCACCCAGTCCTGCGGCGCTTTGAGCGTGCCCAGCGGCGTGATCGCACGCGGCCGCTTGTCGTTGAGCAGGCATGTGTGCGGTCCGACAAAAGCGCCGTCCGCGATGCGCGCACCCCTGAACAAAGAGACATTGTTCTCGAGTTTGACCCGGTCTCCGATGACGACATCGACGTCGACGAAGACGCCTTTACCGAGCACGCAGTCCGAGCCGACCCTGGCCCCGTCCCTTAGCTGAGCCCCGTTCCAGACCTGCGTTCCGGCGCCCACGACCGCGGTCGGCGAGACCTCCGCGGTCTGATGGATTCGTATGAGCTGGGCCATGTCCGCAGGCTAGCAACGAGGCCGGAAATCGATCAATAGTGCTGTTGGCTCCAATCCGAAGGGGGGTTGGGCGTTTGTCCCTCTCAGGCCGAAGAGCGTTGCGCTGCGACGCCGTCCAGCGAGCACACGCGAGCGGGGGATACGAGGCGCGAGTGCGAGCCGGCCAACCGCACGGTCTGGCTGGCGCCTGGCGCTACGGTGACCTCGAGCCCCTCAGCTTTCTCGGCGGCCGAACCGGCCGTCAGCAGGTAGCCGTCAGGGCGGTTCGGCCTCTCGACGCGGTAGGTCCGCGACCTGGAATCCGGGTTGTGGAGGCAGGTCTCGTTCGACAGCATCGAGACCTCCCACCCTCGTATGGGGTCGTACCGCTGCAGGTAGCAGTGCCGGGAAACGTCCTCGAGGCTCGCCCATTGAACGCCTCCGTTCGAGACGCGATGGAGGTCATCAGCCCGCTGAGCGAAAGGCTCCAGATCCGGGGCGAGGCCCTTGTGACCGAACGTGATCGCCGGTCGGCCGAGGAAGAGGTCGAGCACGAACATCGGGTCCTGCAGGCCGCGGCGCCAGATCAACGGGAAGCCGGCCCAGCCGAGGTCGGCGGCGCGCATCCCCAGGTCGTAATCCTGGGGCGGCTGCGCGCCCAGCGGATACCGGTCGTCGAAGTTGCACGCGGAAAGAAATCCGAGCGACTGAAGCGTCGCGAATATCAGCGGCGACCCAACCCCGTGTGGAAACACCATGACCCGGTCGAGGGCGAAACCGGTCCGGTGAGCGAAGCGTTCGCCGCGGTTGACCGCCCGGTGCAGCGCGAGCTGCTGGGCCGCAATCGGGCGCGCACGATAGCGCTTGCCGTGCGCCTCGGGCAGGTAGAACTCGTAGCCGCTGTGGTCGCTGCCGTGGTAGCAGGCAGACAGCCAGCGGCTGTTCGCTCGCATCAGGGCGACGACGTCCGGGCTGGCGACGCCGAGCTCGCGTGGAATCGTGGCCACGGTCACGTGGATGCCATGCTCGCGAGCCTGCTCCAGGATGCGCTTGTAATCGAGGCCGAGCCGGCCGCCGCGAAGCGCGGGATCGTCGATGAGGAAGTTCGCCAGCGACATCGGCGGGCGCCATGCGGTTTCTCCGTACACCTGCCGGACCGCCATCATCACCGGCAGGACCGTGAGCGCCTGCAGAGGAGCCATCGCCTGGCTGAGCCGACTGATCGTGGAAGCGCCCGCGCTGAGCACCACGCGACCATGCCCGCAGGCGATCCCCGCGACCGCTGGATAGAGATTGCCTGCGCTGCGGATCCAGGCGAGGGTCTCGCTCCCGATCGCGCCGCTGAGGGACCAGCGACAGGACGAATCCTCGACGCCGAACCCCGCGAACTCCTGAGTAAAGGCCGGATGGCGCGCCGAGAAGACGACCTCGGTGGCGGGCCGGTCCAGAGACCTGCCCTCGGGCACGGTGATGCCCAGGTGCCCGGATAGCGCGTGCAGCGCGCCGCCCGAGGCGGTCAAGCCGGTGATGATCAGTGTCCCGCCCTCATCCAGGTACGCATGGACGAGCTCGAGCACGGGCTCGGGCAGCGATTCCACACCTTCCATCGCGAGCCCGACCACCGGCCAGCCCTCGTGAACGGCGCGGTCGAGGAGCGCGGCTGCGCCTTCGATGGCAGCGTGGCGGACCTCGAGCCCGTAGAAGCGCCCTGTTTCGGCGAGCACGAGTTGGCCGCCGCCGGGGTCGCGAGCGATGACGCCCAGGCAGGAGGTGCGCGGCAGTCGGCTCGAGGCGGCCGCGAGCCCCACGCGCCGAGACTCGATGACCGACACCCACTGGCTCGACGTCGGTCTCATCTCGAAGCCCAGCCGGCCGCCCCACAGGAACGACCGAACCTTGTCTTCCACCGCCCACACAGTTCGCCAGGCAACCGCCGCGGCGAGGCGGCCCGCAAGGCGGAGCCTTTCGGTCCTCGTGCTCATGTGGCCGCCACCTGCTCGGCGACTGCGGCCCAGGAATAGAGCTCCGCAACCTTCCTGGTGCTAGGCCGCCCTGCCATCAGCGTCGTGACAGCGCCAATCAGGTCGTCCGAGCTGTCGACGAGCACGACACCGTCGACATCACCGAAACGCTCAGGCAAAGCACCGAACCTCATCGCCGCCACAGGTAGGTCGCTCGCCATGGCTTCGAGCACCGATAGCGGCATCGCGATGGCGTAGTCGGTCGAGATGGTCGGGAAGATGTAGCAGTCGGCGAATCGATAGATCTCGTCGACATGGGCCAGGTAGCCGTGGATCAGCATCACCCCCGCGGCGCGAAGGGTTTGCTCGAGGCGTTGTGACTCGCGGTCCCGATGGCTGCTGGCAACGACCACTACGGTGATGCCGGGCTGCGACGCCAGCGGCAGCAGCGCCTCGAGATTCCGGCCGCCGGTCAGGTGGCCAACGTGAAGAACCACGCGATTGCCGGTGGGAATTCCCCACTTCTCACGCAGCGCATCCTTCTCGCCGGTAAGTGGCGGCCGGAACCGCTCGAGATCTACGCCCGTGATCATTCGAGCCGCCCGCGCGCCGAGTGCCTCGACCCCGCGAACCTCTTCGTTTGTGCTCACGAGAACGAGGTCGGGCCACAGCATTCGTGACAGCAGCCGGCTGTACCAGCTCTGGTTGCGCGGCTGCAGGGCGATCATCACGACCCTCGCCTGCCGGCCCATCCATTTGAGCAGGCGAGACCGCATCAGGGCCGTGAGCGAGATCGAGCTTCGTGACACGTACACGACCGTCTCCGGCCTGGTCTCGGCAAGCGCGGCCCGCAGGCGTTTGTTCAGCAACGCGCGCATGCGGTGGAACCCGGTGCGCACTCGGGGAGTGCGTGCGGTGTCTGGTGCGACCCGCGGGCGCTCCGGGGTCATATGCCTGATCACCGTGGCCTTCTTGCCGAGGGCACGGGTGAGCTCCTGGACGACTTTGACGTAGCCCTCGTCGGGAGCATCTCCGACCTCTTCGGCAACGAGAAACACGATGCGCGGGGGGGCGCCGTTGGATGAATGCATTGATCCAATTCGAAACCTACCTGCGCCACTTCGAGCGTCAATGGGACGCTGGTCCCAGCGCCGGCGGCGGCGTGGGCGGCTGTCCCCAGATCGATTTGGCCGGGTCAAACAGGAGTGGGTGGGACCACCGCCCACCTTCGCATGGGACATCCCAGTGGGATCGCCGCGCGAGCCGATTAACGAGGGGGCGGCCGTCCGCTGAAATGGAAGCTGGATGAACATCGCCCTCGCGCTCGACCGCCTGCTAGAGGTGTCCGGATCCGACCTCCTGCTCAGCTGCGGCACCGTGCCGCGCATCCGGCGGGAAGGCCTGCTCGAGCCGCTCGAAGATGGTGCTGCCGTGCTCACGCCTGCCGACACCCAGCGCATGCTGCGTGACGTCCTCGATGCGCAGCAGTGGGAGCACCTCGAGCGCCGGCGCCATGTCGACTTCGCGTTCACGTGGCGGCAGAAGGCGCGCATCCGCGCCAACGCCTTTCACCAGCGCGGCTCACTAGCCGCCGCCTTTCGACTGCTGCCCCTGGCCATCCCCAACTTCGAGATGCTGGGCATCCCCGAGTCGGTGCATCGCCTGCTCGACCGCACACACGGCCTGGTGCTCGTGACGGGGCCGACGGGATCGGGCAAGTCCACCACCCAGGCGGCGATGGTCGACTACATCAACAAGACGCGGCCCTATCACATCATCACGCTCGAAGACCCGATCGAGTACGTGCACAGACACCAGCTCTCGATCGTCGACCAGCGGCAGGTGGGCGAGGACACGCCGTCGTTCGCCGAAGGCTTGCGGTCCGCGTATCGCGAAGATCCCGACGTGATTCTCATCGGCGAGATGCGCGACCTCGAGACCATGACGGCCGCGGTGACCCTTGCCGAGTCAGGAAACGTCGTCCTGGCCACGCTGCACACGCAGGACGCGCCCCAGGCCCTGGACCGCATCATCGACAGCTACCTCGGCGCGCAGCAGCAGCAGATCCGAATCCAGCTCGCCAGCTGCCTTGCCGGTGTCATCTACCAGCAGCTCATGCGCGCCGTCGGTGGCGGGCGCGTGGCGGCCTACGAGATCCTGGTCGCGAACACCGCCATCCGCTCGATGATCAAGGAAGGCCGGACCGATCAGATCCGCTCCGTGCTCCAGACCAGCCTCAGGGAGGGATCGCAGACGCTCGAGCGCTCGCTCAAGCAGCTGATCGCGGCCGGATTGATTTCAGAGGAAGAGGCTCGGACTCAGTCGGTCAACCCGCCGGAGATCCGGGCTTAGCCCTCAGCCGCGCGAATCCGGCGGTAATCGCGGTGACGCCGACCACGGCCACGACCGCGAATCCCACGGCGGCCCCACGCCCCATGCCCAACGTGGTGATGGCGGCCGCCATCGCCGCGCCGCACAGGGCTTCGATGGCTGGCGAAAGCGGGCCGATTCGCATAGCGCATGTGGCGCAGCGACCGCCACGTATCAGATAACCCCCGACGGGAACCAGGTCGACGACGTTCAGGATCCGGCCGCAGGAGCGGCAATGGGACCGAGGCCGGACAACCGATTCCCCACGCGGGAGCCGGTCAGCGGCCAGATTGATGAAGCTCCCGAGCAACAGCGCGACAAGGACCAAGTAGGCCTGGAGGGCGAGCATGATCGCCCTCGCGCCCTAGCCCGATACCGTGCAGCCTGTCGGCACCGCCGGGCTGGCCGCATCCTTCTGGATGATGGCCGTGATCTGGCCGCTGCCGTTCCACGCGTAAGCCCACTGGGTCGGGGTGTTGCGAATGTAGGTTGGAGACGAGTTCGGGTTGTAGAGCGGGATTGGGCTCTGCATGTTGCTTGTCCCCGTCGACGCCGGGACCGTGTTCAGGTTGTTGTTGGCCATGTAGGCGTCGATGCCGGCCTGCACCGTCTTGTACTCCTGCTGGCAGGCCTTCAACTCGGCATTGGTGGTCAGGCCGACGAGGCTGAGCGTGACGATTGCGGCGAGGACACCGAGGATGGTGACGACCACGAGGAGCTCGATCAGCGTGAAGCCCGATTGGCCCTTCTTGCCTTTCAGGTTTTTTACGAAGTAGCCGTAAAGCCCACCCTGCATACGAATCACTCCTCGTGGCGGCTTAGCAGCACGCCAAACCGCATCACCTATTCCGCTCGTCAAACCAAATGTATTTGGCGGTCCCGGAAAGCTGAATAGATCGATGGCCTACCTCGATGGGCGCATGTCCGTGATCGCTTGGGCCGGCGGATCTCATAGATGACCTCCAAAATGGAGGGCCAGCAGCGCAACCACCGCTATCCCGACGCCAAGGGCGGGCAGCCTCCACGCGCGTCGCGCCCTGGCCAGCGCGCCGCCGCTCGCCGGGGGGTCCTCGAGCAGGTTGACCTCCACCTGCGGCCGGCGCCGTTCTTCGCGCCTCTGCCGGCCAAACCGCATCAGATGCGCCTCCGCATGCCGAGACCGATGCATGTCAAGTAGGTGCTGTGGTCGATCTGCGGGTCGATCCGCTGCAGCCTCGGCACCACATCGACCGGATGGCCGGTCGCCTGCTGGAGACGGCGCGTGACCTCCCGAGGCTGGGGCTGGTCCGCGCGGACGAGAATCGGAGCCTCGGAGCTGAAACGGGTGTTGCCCGCTCCCCGATAGAAGCTCAGCACCGGCTTGAGCTCGCCAGCCAGGGCGGCCGCGATGTCGGCTGTCGCGTCGAGGGTGAACGTGTGCCGCACGCGCGGTATTCGGTCGTCGACCAGGACGGCCTCGCACGGCTCGGCGGTCAGGTCGCAGATGATGTACGACCGCATCGGGACCGCACGGGCCATGCACAGCGACTTGAGGTCCACGACGGCTGCCTTCAGGCCGGCTTCTTTGGCCGCGGTCGAGATCGCCTCGACCTGACTCCGGTCCCAAACGATCGCGTACACGGTCCGCCCCTCGCCCGCGTTCGATATCTCGACGTGGCGCAGACCGAGGCGCGCGTCGCCGAGTGGCAGCTCGGCCCTGACCGCGGCGTCGATCTCGGTGTCCAGCGTCCCGGCAGGGAACGTCAAAACCCGGAAAGTTGCGATGACATCGCTGGCCGCGAACATCGCGCGAGTGCAGGTGAGCCCATTCGCCGACAGCAGGCTCTCGAGCGCGTGCCCGAGCATGCCGGGGTCGACCACACGCCCGCTGGCAAGAGCTCGCGTCGACACCTTCGTCTCGGCGCTGCGCATCGCGCCGCCGGGCGCGCCCTGGAGGACGCGCAGCGATCGCCCGGATAGATCGACAGCCAGGCGTGGCTCGCGGGCCGCTAGGGGGTGTAGTAAGACCATGCCTGCACGTAGACCCCACTGCCACCGACGATCGACGGCGATCCGACTTCGACACGCGCCCAGAGCCGCGGGCTGGCCACACACGCCGTGGAGCCGCCGCCCGCGCTCACGCAGGCCCGGAGATCCATGATCCGAATGCTTCCGAGCTGGACGAAGTAACTGCCCGCGCCCGACGACGCGAAGTACAGGCAGGGCCCGGCGCTGCACCCGTTTGCAGCACCGCCGACGATCGGCGAGCTGCGGATGGCGCCACCCGGACCAAACCGCGCGGCGTTGAACATCTGCTGGCCGGCAGCGGGTACTTCGACGTCGTACACGTACCCGTCGTCGGCGCCGAAATACCAGTCGCCGTTGGCGTCGGCCTGCGGCGTCGAGACGATGGCCGGCCGCCCGTTCGCCTGCCCGTCGTACAGCCAGCGCAGACCGAGGTTTGTGTCGAGGATGTAGAGGACGCCGTTGGTGCTGCCGACACCGACGAGATCCTGTCCAGGGCAGTGACACCAGTACGGCGCGCGCGCGATCCCGCCCGGCAGGACGGCGCTGGCGACCGGCGACATCGAGTAGGTCGGGCCGGAGCCGACCGTTATCGTCGCCAGCGCGACGCCGCCGCTCGCGGAGGCGACCGCCAGCATCAGTCGCGCGCCGATGCTCGGCACGTTCGAGCTGGCCGCGTATCCCACCGCGTTCGGCCCGGCCGCCACGGCCAAGCTGCCGACCTCGCCCAACGTGATCGTGGAGTTTCCGTTCTTGTCCGTCGCGATCACCTCTGAGTAGCGCCAATGCTCGAGCATGGTCCCTCGCGTGCCGGTCACGACGATGAAGACCTCGTCGCTCGTGATGATGTCGTGCTGGCGGCTGGTGACCGTGCCGGGGAACACCAGTGGCTGACCGGCCGGCGTTCCGTCCAGGCTGGCGACGACCTGCAGGACGCAATGGCTGTCCTCGTCGACGTTGAACACGCTCAGGCCGCCGCCCGAATCGGCGACAAAGCCGTAGTTCGGGAAGTGACCAGTGCCCGCAGCAGTCTCGGCGCCAGGTTGGGCTCGCACCACCGCGGGGGTGGCGGCGTTGCACCTGAATGCAGGCGCGCCGCCGCGGTCGTCGAACACGGCCACACAGTGGCCGGAGCACTCTCCGCCCGATTGCGAGATGGGGACGAGCAGATCGGCGAAGCTCGAGTCCCGCACGACCGTCGGCGGTGCGGTCAGGGCGCCGCCCGCCGTGATCGACCAGATCGGGGCAACCTGGCCGAATGCGTAGGAGTAAAGCCGGCCCGAGGCGTCCCCGACCAGGTAGCGGTCGCGCCCGACCGTGGTGTCGTGGACCCCATCCACCGAAAACGAGCCCGTGGCCAGAGCCTGGGACAGGTCGGGCACGATCTGGGTGCACGACTGGGTGACCACCGCCTGCAGCCCGTTCACGCTGGCGAACCACGGCCCGCGGCCGTCGCGCGCACATACTGCCGGGGCCGCGGAGCTTTGCAGCTGATGGATGCCGACTTCGATGGCGGAGGTCACCGTCGCCTCGCGCTGGACCCGCGTGACCAGGGTGCGGGACACCAGGAACGAGCTGGTCAGCTCGGACATGATGGAGCCGACGACGATCGCGAGGAACGCGATGATGATGAGGAGGCCGCTCAGCACGCTGCCCCGCTGGCGGCGCCGGCGATCCTTGAAGACCAGGCCGAGTCCTTTCACGGCATGGTCACCCGCGGATAGAAACGCAGCGTCTGCGACTCGCTGTACGTCGTGCTGAAGCTCTTGACCGTGACGGTCATGTCGATCACGACCGTGGGGTGGGCCCCGCTGGAGTCGACATACCAGGCGAAGGCCGTGACGTTGCTCGCGACCACACGGCTGCTCAAGCCGGCCACGTGGCGGAGCAAGTTTGTCTCGTGGTCGTCCCACGTGTAGGTGACCGTGTAAGGCGCCGCGGTACCTGTGGTGGTATTGGGCATCCGGCTGCCGATGAGGACCAGGTCCTGCGTGGTGCACGGGTCGTCGTGCGTGCCGCAGCCCAGCGTCGCGGGCGGCCTCGCCAGCGCGAAGTCGTCGTAGGCGGTGAGCTGGAAGTTGCGGACCTGCGCGCTGGCCTCGATGCGGCTGTTGGCGGTGCCTGCGGCCTGGGTCGTGGTGAGGACGATCGACGTGAGCGCGCTCAGGACCAGAACGCCGAGCGCCGTGGCGATGAGCAGTTCGATGAGCGTGAAGCCGCCCTGGTGGCGGTGGCGGTCGGCGCGCGAGCGCTTCATCGGTTCACCTTGTAGACGGAGACCGGCGTTCCTACTGCACCCAGCGCGGGGTACGTGCTGATGCTGACCGTCCACTGCTGGACGCCCGCCTGGACGTCTGTTTCGGTGACATCCGCGCGGAGGTTGGCGCTGCCAGGGCACGATCCGCCGTAAGCAACCGTTGCGGGTCGCTGGGGGTTGTCGACGGCGAAGCATTCCGAGTACCCGGCAGGCGTCGTGCTATACGTGGCAGCACCGATCTTCTCGAGCTCGTACTCCGCGGCCGCGGCGACCGCGGTGTTTCGCTTGGCGAGAGTCGTGTCGAGCACACCGGTGCTGAACGCGCCCACGAGCAGCACCAGGACGAGGCCGATGATCATGGTCGATACCAGGAGCTCGATCAGGGTCGTGCCAGCCTGCCGCCGGCGCCTGCGGCCCGGCCGGTCTGGGTCCATCAGTGGACGGCCCTCAGCAGGCCATACATCGGGAGGATGACCGAGACGGCGACGAAGCCGACCGCCCCGCCGACCGCGATCACCAGCGACGGCTCCATCAGCGCGATCATGTTGCGGACCTTGTAGTCCATCTCTTCCGCGAGGAAGTCCGCGATCTGCTCGAGGCTCTGGTCCAGCGTGCCAGTCTCTTCGCCTACGCGGACCATGCGGATGACCATGGGCGGGAACAGGCCCGTCGCGGCCAGTGGCTCGGAGAACCCGTCGCCGCTCGACATGCGGTTGCGCACGGACTCGAGCCCGCGCCTGTAGCGGACATTCCCCGCTGAGGCGATGGCGACGTCGAAGGTCTGGCTGATGGGGATGCCGGCGCGCAGCATCGTCGAGAGCGTTCGCGTAAACCGCTCGATGATCGCGAACACCACGATGGTGCCGATGACCGGAAGCCGGATGAGGGTGTGGTCCCAGGCCACACGACCGGGGCGGCTCTGCAGGAAGAGAAAGACAGCCACCCCCAGCACCGCCGCGCCGATGACGATCTGCACGCGCCACGCTTGGGCGAAGGCGCCGGCGGCGATCAGCACCCTGGTCGGCAGGGGCAGGTCCGCGTGGAACTCCCGGAACAGCGAAACGAAATTCGGGAGCACGAAAACGATGAGGACCGCACAGACGACGAAGGCCAGCGTCAGGATGATCGCCGGGTAGATCATCGCGCTGCGCAGCTTTTTCATTGCCGTGTCCTGGCGCTGCAGATAGGTCGCAACCTGCAGCAGTACCTTGTCCAGGTTTCCGCTGTACTCCGCGGCCCGAACCATGTCGACGTACAGCTCGTTGAAAATGTTCGGGTGGTGTGAGATCGCCACCGAGAACGACTCGCCGTCGTCGAGGTCGCCGTTGACATCGTCTAGCGCGGACTTGAACGCGCCCGAGCGGGTGCCGCTCCGGAGCAGCCGGATCGCATCTGTGATCGGCACCCCGACCTTGAGGAACGTGGCCAGCTGGCGCGAGAAGAGAATCAAATCCGACGCACCGACCGCGAAGAAAGTGGGCAGCTCGCGGTAGATGGCGTGCCAGCCGCCGCGGTCGGGGCGGAGCGACACCACGCGGTAGCCGCGTTGCGTGAGGTCTCGGTGAACGGCGGCGGCGGACGCGCCCTTGATGAGCTTGTCCTCCAGCGTTCCGCTCTGGTTATAGGCCCGGTACTGAAACCTGGCGATCGCCTTGCCCTCCGTTCACATGATGTAGACGCTGCGGAGAATCTCGGACACGGTCGTGACCCCCGACTCGACCTTGTCCCAAGCGTCCAGTCGAAGGCTGACCATGCCGTCGGCGACCGCGATGGCCGTGATCTCGCGGTGGCCCGCGCGGAGGATGACCAGTCGCTTCAGCGCGTCGGTCATGGTCAGGAGCTCGAACACGCCGATGCGGTCGTAGTAGCCGGTCTGGTTGCAGCGAGTGCAACCCTGGCCGTGGTAAAGGTGGTCAGGCACTGCTCGGCCCAGCGAGGCGGCGAACTCGATCTCTTCGAGCGTGGGCTCGTGTGGTGTCCTGCAGCCGTCGCAGACTTTGCGCACAAGCCGCTGCGCCACGATCGCGATCACGGACGACGCGATCAGAAAACCTTCGATCCCCATGTCGAGGAAGCGAAGTAGCGCGCCGACCGAGTCGGTGGCGTGGAGCGAAGAGAGTACGAGATGGCCGGTGAGCGCCGACTGCACCGCGATCTCGGCCGTCTCTCGGTCGCGGATCTCCCCGACCAGGATGATGTCGGGATCCTGGCGCAGGATGGCCCGCAGCCCGTTGGCGAAGCTGATGTCGGCCAGTTTGTTGATCTGGCTCTGGTTGATGTTGTCGAACGTGTACTCGACGGGGTCTTCGATGGTCATGACGTTGCGGGCCTGCTGGTCGAGCTGGTTGATGGACGCGTACAGGGTGGTCGTCTTGCCGCTGCCGGTCGGCCCCGAGATGATCATCATTCCGTAAGGCGAGCGCAGCATCGACTGGTACTTGTCGTAAGCGCCGCGTGAGAAGCCGAGCTGCTCGAGCGTGATCAGCGACCTGCCGCGGTCGAGCAGCCGCAGCACCAGCTTCTCGCCCCAGATCGTCTCGATGGTGGCCACGCGGATGTCCAGGTCGCGGCCGTCGACGTTGAGGCTGATCTGCCCGTCCTGCGCGCGGCGTCGTTCGACGATGTTCATGTCGGCCATGATCTTGATTCGCGACGACACCGCCGCTCCCGTCGAGCTGGGCAGGTGGGCCACGTCCTGCAGCACGCCGTCGATGCGGAAGCGGATCCGCAGATACTCCTTCTGCGGCTCGATGTGGATGTCGGAGGCGCGGTCCCGCAGACCCTGTGTGATGAGCATGTTGACGATCTCGACCGCAGGCGAGGTGGCGGTGATGCTCGAAAGCTCGACAATGGCCTGGCGCGTCGCGGTGAGCTGCGGCCGGCTTTCCTCCAGCGACCTCGCGACCTCGTGGATCCGCGGCCGCATGCTGTAGATCCGGCTGAGGTTGGCCAGGATATCCGACCGCCCGGCGAGATAAGGGGTGACTGGCAGGCCGGTGAGGAGCCGCAGGTCGTTGACCACGAGCAGGTTCGACGGGTCGGCCATCGCCACCGCCAGGTGACCGTCGTCGCGCCTTATCGGCAGCAGCACGTGCCGGCGCGCAAACTCTTCCGGCACGAGCTGCGCGACGTCCGCGTCGACCGGCTCACGGCGGAGATCGACAACCGGTACGTCGAGGTGCGCGCTCAGCGCCGCGTCCAGGTGATCTTCGTCGAGGACGCCCAGCTCGACGAGGATGCGCCCGAGGGGCCGTGAGCTGGTCGGCTGCGTCTCCAGCGCGTGCTGGAGCTGGTCTTCAGTGATAAGGCCGCCGGCGAGCAGCCGCTCACCCAAACGCTGCGCGACCATCACGGCAGGCACAGGCGCTTGCGATTTCTTCGGAGCCATCCCTTTGATGGTGCTCAGGCACGCCTGTATTGAGAATGGGAATTGCCCCGCGACCCTGGGTAGTTTGTCCCAGGTCGCGCGGGGACAACGTGGTGTTGGTCTAGCTGCTGGCGAGCCCCATGCGGGCGGCGCACAACATCGCCTCGGTCCGGCTGCGGAGGTCGAGCTTGCGATAGATGTTGGCCAGGTGGTTGCGCACCGTCTTGTGGCTGATGCCGCGACTGGCGGCGATGGCGGGGATCGACTTCGCCTGCCCGATCATGGTCAGGATGTCGAGCTCTGTGGGCGACAGCTGGCCAGCCGGCCCGCGCCCGTGGGTGGGGTGGTTGTTCAAGCGGTCTAGGACCATCCCCATCAGCTTCGAACCAATCGCCCTGTGACCCGAAAGGACCGCTCGCACCCCGACCAGGAACTCGTCGAGCGCCGCGTCCTTCGTGAACAGCCCGGCCACATTCGTGTGCAGGGCCGAGGCCATCAGGTTTTCGTCTTCCGACTCCCCGAGCAAGATCATCGGGACTCGCGGCGAGAGATTGTGCAGTCTCTGCGCGAGCTCCACAGCGGGTATGGGCTGCGCCCTCACCTCGCAGAAGACGAGCTGCACGTCTCCTTTCAGCACCGTCTCCAGGCCGGCCTGTGTGTCGTGCGCCGTCTCGATGCGCGCGCGCACCGGTGGCGCGCTGAGAAGGCTCGCCAGCGCGGCCAGGAACAAGGGCTGGCGGTCGATGAGCAGCACCGTCGGACCGGCCGCGGTCAGCGAATCGCCCAGGCGATCCGGTCCGGCTCTCGGGCCTGGAACAACGACCACTATGCTCGCGAATGTATGTGCCGCGGCGTTTCGGGTTAATGGGATGCTCGTCCTAGTTGCCCGGGACGCCATGGGCTGGCGTCCCGGGACTCAATGTCAGATTTCGACGAGGCCTTTGCGAACGGCGTAGAGAACCGCCTGCGCGCGGTCGTAGATGTCGAGCTTTTCGTACATGTTGCTGACGTGGTTGCGCACGGTCTTCTCGCTGATCTTCAGCCGGTATGCGATCTGCTTGTTCGCCATCCCGGTCGCCAGCATCTTGAGGATCTCGACCTCTCGTGCCGTCAGCCCGTCATAGAACTCCTTGGGCGTGGTCGCGCCAGTCAGCATCTCGAGGACCCGGTTGGCGACGGCGCCCGCCATCACCCGTTCGCCTGCCACCACGGCCAGGATGCTGGACACAATGGCGCCGGGCTGCGAGTCCTTGAGGACGTAGCCACTCGCGCCCGCCTTCAGCGCCTGGATAACGTGGTTGTCGGCTTCGAACGTCGTGAGCATCAGGACCTTGACCTTGGGATTCTCGGCCACGATCCGGCGCGTCGCCTCGATGCCGTCGAGGTTGGGCATCTTGATGTCCATCAGGACGACGTCTGGCTTCAGCGACTGGCTGAGCTTGATTGCTTCCAGGCCGTCGACCGCTTCGCCGACGACCGACACGCGCGCGTCGATGTCGAGGAGCCGCGCGAGTCCGGACCGGAAGAGCGTCTGGTCGTCGGTGATCAGGACGCGTGCGTTTTTGGCGGGCGCCGGTACCTCGGTGGGTTGCTGAATGGCGACGCTCAAATCAGATCCTCCCTCTTCAAAATCGCGCGGATGATGGTGCCTCGGCCGGCGACGCTGTCGACCTCGAGGCGGCCCCCGAGGATGACGGCCCGCTCGTGCATCCCGAGCAGGCCCAAGCCTGGCTTGCGGTGCCCGTCGACGGCGGCGCCGCGGCCGTTGTCCCTGACCTCGATGGCGATGTCGCTGTCGAGCGCTGGACCCAACGCCACCTCGACCAGGCGTGCGCCGCTGTGCAATCTCACGTTGCTGAGCGCCTCTTCGATGATGCGATAGAGGTTCAACGCGGCGGATTTGCGTAGGTGCCCGGGCCAGGAGGGTGCGATCGAAAGGATGACGTCCACCTGGGTGCGTTCGTGAAACGTCTTGAGCAGCGCGCGCACAGCCTCGGCGAACTGCTCTTCGATACCGGTCTCGCCCCGCAGGTCGTAGAGGATGTGTCGGAGGTTGTTGAGCACGTCGCGCGTGGATTCCTGGAGTCCATCGAGCTGGCGCAGCACGGCATGGTTTCCGTCGTGCTCGGTCTTGTAGTTCTCGAGCTCGATCAGCATCGTCGTCAGTGTCTGGGCGACCCGATCGTGCAGGTCTCGGGCAATGGCTCGACGTACCTGGACGGAGCGCCCTCCGACGCGGCCGAGGGACCTATCAGCCTGCCCCGGCGAAGCCAACCGCTACCCCTGAGACCTCCGATGCTGCGGATCCCTTCCCACCCAGAGGACACCTCTGGAAGCAAATCCTTTCGGCTCAAAAACTTTTGCCTGGGCGTTTGTACTCATTTTCTTTACCGCGATCGCACGGATCGTCGCCAGTTGTCCGCGAGTTAGGGACGGATTGCCTACCAATCGCTTGATGACTGGATTGCTTTTCATGCATTCACAAGCGTGCCGTGCCCCTGTGCCTGGGACATTCGACCCATTGGTCTCCCCGGCGCGGCGTGCGACCCTCAGCCTGGGATGCACCTGCGAGACAAGGCGCATGGGAAGGCGGCAGCAGACAGAGGCTCGTCGGGCCGTTTCTTCTATGTCGTTTTCTTGCCGCTCGCTGTGGCCGCCAATCTGGGTCTCGGCCTGCTGATCCTGAG
>VBGM01000123.1 GCA_005880855.1 Chloroflexota bacterium | reverse complement strand
ACCGGGACGACAAACGGCTGCACATCGCCCGCGAGGGTCCCTTCCTGCTGGATGGTGAAGCCCTCCGGGTACGTGTAGTTCCAGCCGAACTGATGGCCCGAGACCACGACCTCGAAGTCGTAGTTGGTGACCGGCTGAAAATCCTTTTGCAGCTCGGCGAAGCTGTAGCCGGCGATGCCGAGCACGATGATGAGGGGCGCAATCGTCCAGGCGATCTCGAGGGTGAAGTTGCCGTGGACCTGCGGCGGGATGTAGCCGGCCGGCTGCTTGGACCGGCGGTATTTGATCACCACCCAGAGGAGGGCCGCCTCAACCAGGACGAAGACGATGATCGCCGGCACCGAGATGCCGATATAGGTGTTGAAGATGTTCTGGCCGTTGGGCGAGACCGGGGTGGGGAATATCGGCGAGATACCGCCGGGTGCCTCGCACGAGCTCAACAGGAAGGCCGCGGGCGCAATGGCCAGTGGCCACAGCCGCGTGATCGAGGCCTTCACGGCGCCCAGTATATCGGCGCCGAGAGCAGCGTCTCCGGGACCCAATCCTTCCCGCTGATAGAATCCAAACCGAACGTGGCCGCATCCAAGCAGCCCCGATATGTGGACGTCTCCAACCCATCCCTCGCCGTCGAATGCCCGCGCTGCGGGTTGCTGACGCCGAGGTTTCTCGACCTTTGCCGCAACTGCGGCTACAAGCTCTGGCCTTCCAGCTACGTTGCCTCCGCCGCGTTCAAGGCATGGCGCGACGCCGACCCGGCTCGTGCCGCGGCTTCTCGCTACGACATGGAGATTCCCGAGCATGTGGAGCTTGTCGTCGACTACGACGCCAAGGCCCACGAGCTCGGCATCCACATGCCGCCGCCCAGCAACTGGCCGTTCGTCATCTGCGCGGGGGCGCTGTTCTTGAGCCTGGCGGCGATTCCCTTCTCGGCAGCTGTGCGCATATCCCTCGCCGTGATCGGGGGAGTGATATTTCTCGTCGGGGTCGTCGGCTGGGTGCTGGTCGACGACGTGAAGATGTTTCCTGCTGACGAGGCGGGCGGCGAGGTGCATTCCTGATGGCCGTCGCCACGATGCAGCACGAGGCGGGGCCGCAGTACCCCGCGATCAAGCCCGGCATGATGGGGATGTACATCTTCCTCGCGTCCGAGGTGATGTTCTTCGGAAGCCTGTTCGCGACCTACTTCTATCTATTCGGGTCGCACATCGTCTGGCCGCCGCCGGCGCCGTCGACTACGGCGGAGTTCTATGTCACTCCGTGGCCGGCAACCTTTTCGTTAAACCCGCTGGATTACATCCCGAGCATCAACACCGTAATCCTGCTGTCCAGTGGCGTCACCTGTCACTTTGCCAGCGACGCCATGGCACTCGGGAACCGCCGCCGGTTCTTCCTACTCTGGACTGTGACGATCGTCCTCGGCACCCTGTTCGAATTGGGACAGCTGTATGAATTCCTCACTGCGTTCGGCCGCGGGCTGACTCTGACCGCGAACAGCTTCGCGAGCGCCTTCTTCATCATGACCGGCTTCCACGGCCTGCACGTCCTCGGCGGACTGATCCTGCTTCTGATCATTCTGTATCGCGCCGGCCGCGGCCAGTTCTCTCGGGCGAATCACGTCGGGGTGGCGGCCGTAACGCTGTACTGGCACTTTGTCGACGTGGTGTGGATCTTCCTCTTCGTCATCCTGTACGTCGGTGTGACGCTGTTCCGATGAGAACACTCGCGGTGGCTCTCGCTTCCATGGCATTGCTCGCCGGTTGCGGCGGCGGCGGGGGCGGGCCTTCGCAGCCGGCGGGGTCGATCAAGGTCACCATGACGGAGTTCAAGTTCGAGCCGTCCACGATCAGCGTGCCGTCGGGGAAGGTGGTCTTCTATCTCGTCAACGCGGGCACGGCATCCCACGACATGGTGATTCGCGACAGCACCGGGAAGCGCCTCGCTGCGAGCGAGCTGGTGTCCGCGGGGGACAACTTCGTCTTCACGGTATCCACGCTTGCCGCGGGGACGTACAAGTTCTTCTGCGACCAGCCCGGGCACGAGGCCTCGGGCATGTTCGGGTCCCTGACTATTACTTAGAAATTATGAGAGGAAACCCGGGCGGTTTCCTCTCATCGCCGGGCGCTGCGCGCGCGGCTGCGCTCTTTCCGGGAAGGAAGGGATTGTCTAAGTAACCACTACTTGCCGCGCATGGAGTGTGAAATGCAATGCGGGGAGCGGCCGGGATAAACCCGGCCGCCAGGGCAACGCTACTTAGACGGGCTCGGGCTCGGCGACGGGCTGGGTATCGGTGATGGGCTCGGCCCTGCCTTCACGCTCAACACCTCGATCTCGAAGACGAGGACCGCATTCGGCGGGATGATGTACGCGCCCGACTGCTGGTCCTGCCGGCCGTTCGCCCCGTAGGCGAGCGCCGCGGGGATGATGAGCTTGCGCTTGCCGCCGACCTTCATGCCGGGAATCCCCTCGTCCCAACCGGGGATGACCTGGCCCTGTCCGAGCGGCACCGAGAAAGGCTGGTTGCCGCGGCTGGAGTCGAACTTCGCGGCGGTTGCCTGGAGCCAACCGGTGTACTGGACGGTGGCGATGTCGTTGCCGTGGACCACAGCACCGGTGCCGACCGTGAGGTCGATGTACTGGAGGCCGTCCGGATACGTGACCACAGGCAGGCCTGCTCCGGCGTTGAAGTCGTCGGTGCCTGGAGATGGGCTCACGTGGACGCCCGGGCTTTCGTTGGCAACCGGCCCCGCGGCCGCGTACGGATCCGAGTAGCCACATGCGGCCAGCGCGAATGCGCCGGCGAGCATTAAGGCGGTGAGTGCCGCGCGCCTCACGAGGCCGTGATGTCGATCGAGGTCATTCGATCGCCGACCTGGACCTTGTCGATGACGTCCATGCCTGAGGAAACCTGGCCGAAATGGTTGTAGACGCCACTGGTGGCGAGCGACGGCGCATCCCCGGTCGTGATGAAGAACTGCGACCCGCTCACGCCCGCGGCGCTCGAGGCCATCCCCACGGTGCCTCGCGGCCACCTGGAGGAATTGGTTTCGTTGGGCAGCTTGTAAGCCGGCCCGCCGGTGCCGTTGCCGAGCGGGTCGCCGCCCTGGACCACGAATCCGGGCACCACACGGTGGAACGTGAGGCCATCGTAATAGTGGTTCTGCGAGAGGTAGACGAAGTTGTTGACCGTCTGCGGGGCCACCTTGGGATCGACGAACGAGATCGTGAAGTCACCTCGGGATGTGTGGACGGTCGCCGTGTACTTCTTCGAGGGGTCGATGACGGTGGGCGGGGGCGTGGTTCGCTGATCCATGCAGGTGACGATTCCATTCTGGCAGCCCGAGGGATTCGAGGTCGGATTGGAGTCCGGCGGCACGTAATCGGCGCATGCGCCGAGGGCGACCGCCATCACGAAGAGCGCGAGAGTCGTTTTCAACCGTTCGACCTTACGAGATCGCGGTCGAGCTACGAGGCTCAGCGCGACGGTTCCCTGGTGCCGATCGCCACCAGGAGCGCCAGGAGCAGACAGAGCCCAGCTGTCACCGCCAGCGCGTTGGGGACGCCGCTCGTGGCGGCGATCCCGCCGCCGATAAGAGGGCCGAGGAAGAACCCGAATGCGACTGCGCTTGCGTTGAACCCAAACACTGTGCTCTGGGCCTCGATCGGCGTCTCGAGCCCGATCATGCTGGCTGTGGCCGGGACGATGGCTCCGTAGAGGAGGCCGGAGATCCCGACGGCGATCACGACCACGATGGCATTGGGCGCCACCACCAGGACGCCGACGGTGATCGCGAGGAGCATCGCCGCCAGGGTGATCGTTCGCACGTAGCCGATGCGCCTCGTGACCGTCGTGTAGCCGACGGCCGAGATGCTGTTGGTGAGGCCCGCCGCGCCGAAAGAGATTCCGGTCGCCGCGGATGCGGCTCTGCCCAACAGCTCGATGAGCCTGAGCACGACCAGCTGCTGCGCTGCGGAGTTGATCACCGTGATCAGGCCCTGCACGCCGATGAGCGCCGCGAGCGAACGCAGCACTCCAGGCCGTTCGCGGATCATCGCCAGCATGCCCGGCCGCGAGCGATCGCGCGGCTTCAGCGGGCTCTCGCGAACGACCAGGAGCACCGGAATCATCGACAGCAGCAGCAGTACGCCACCGCCGAGAAAGACCAGCCGCAGCCCAAAGTACGCGCCCGCGATGCCTCCGACGACAGGTCCGATCGCGCTGCCGAGCGCCACCGCCGATGTCACAACGCCGAGCGCCCAGCCGACTCGGTTGCGCGGTGTCTCTACCGCCACCAGTGCTGTGGCCGCCGCGACCGTTCCGCTGGTCGCGCCTTGCAGCAGGCGCAGCACGACCAGCTGAATCGGCGTCTGCACGAAGAAGATGAGGCCGACCGTGATGGCGCCGCCGAGCATCGAGCGGATGAGCATCGGCTTGCGCCCGAATCGGTCGCCCAGCACTCCCCAGATTGGGCTGGCGATCGCCATCGCCAGGCCGGACACGCTGCCGGCGGCGGCGGTCCAGAGGTCGAGGTCGCGACCGGGGGCAACGCCGAGGTCCTGCGAGATGAAGATGGACAGGAACGGAAAGGCGAAGCTGAAACCGAAGATGGCCGTGAACTCCGCGAACCAAAGAGCGACGAGGTTTCGCCGCCAATCGACTCCTCGCGGGCCGAGAGGTGGATTCGTGCCTTTGGGGTCAGTACCCAGCGCTGAGAAGCTCGACGTCAGGCGCGGGTCGGCCGATGTGTCCAGGCACGAGGCCTAGAATAAGCGTCCACTCCGTTCGCTTTCCGCTGCGGGCGGCTAGCTCAGCTGGGAGAGCGCCAGCTTGACATGCTGGAGGTCGGGGGTTCGAAACCCTCGCCGCCCACCAAAGGCCAGACGGGGTGGTGTTGCCGGTTTCGGTGCAGCCGTTTCCGGCACAATCGGTGGCGCCTGGCCCGTTCGTCTAGTGGACTAGGACGCCGGCCTTTCAAGCCGGAGATCAGGGGTT
>VBGM01000038.1 GCA_005880855.1 Chloroflexota bacterium | reverse complement strand
GAGGTCACGGCGTAGGGCGTACGCGCGCGATCCGTCGATCGCGAGGGCGGCCATGCCGACCACGACCGCCAGCATGATCGCGATCAGCACGATCGCCTGTCCTGATTGAAATCCCCTCTCCCCAACGGGGATGGAGGCGTGGTTGTCCACCGCCAGTCAGTACTCGGTTCTGAAGATCGCGGAGGCGGAGATGATGATGTGATTGGCCGTCGCCTGCGCGATCACCGGCGTGATGAGGATCAGGTTGAAACGGATGGTCACCTGCAGTGGGGCATTGCCCGAGGCCGGGTTGACCGCGCTGCAGCCGCCGTTCGCCGCCGCCGAGTACTCGCCGCCGGGCGCGTTCATCGGCGGGTTGCTCTCGGCCGAAGAGGGCGGGTTGGGCTGTGTCACGTAGAGCCACGCGGCGTTGTCCGGCGGGGTCGCGCTGGTGACCGGGCCTTGCGGACACGGCTCCGAAACGGGGATGCCCACCAGCTGGGATGTGACCGTGTTCAGAACGTCGCCGTTCGTCGGCAGGCGGCTCGGCGCCTGCACGGCGGCACGCGCCCCTTCGCGGGCCGCGTGGCCGAGCGTGTCGTAGTAGAAGACAGCACGCCCGATGTCGATGATTCCGAACAGCAGCAGAAGGAGCACCGGCGAGATGAGTGCAAACTCGATCAGGGCCTGGCTCTGCTGACCGGCATATTTCGGCAGGCGCGATCTCACGGGCCCTGCACCGTGATGTGCTGGTTGGCGGCGAGGTGGAAAGTGCCGAACTGGGCCGTGATGATCGGGGTGAGCGGACCGTACGAGTAGAGAACGATGACGTTCACGTCCTGCTGGCTCTGGCCGCCAGGCGGGGCGGTGAAGTCAGTGCCGGGCGTGTTGTCGTAGCAGATGTAGAGCCAGGGCTGGTTGACCGCCGCCGGGTACGCCGAGTTGGCGTACGGGGGGTTGTGATAGGCGTTGCCGTCCGTGGGGGCCGGGCAGGTGGTGCCCGGGTTCTTGAGCACCGAGGCGGGCAGCGAGATCGTCGCGAGCTGGGCATCCACGACCGCCTTGATCTGGGCATCGTAAAGGTAAGGGTGCGACTGGTTCGGGGCGTCGAACCACGCCCCGTGTCGGGCGCCCTCCCTGGCCGCGCTCGACAGGACCTCCGAGACGTAGACCGCCCGCCCGATGTCGACCAGCCCGCCCACGATCAGCAGCAGGACCACCGAAGACAGGGCGAACTCCACCATCGACTGCCCGGATTGGCCGCCTGCGACCGAGCGATGACCACGGCTTAATAGGGACGACACCGCGGATATCTTGCCTATGATGGGTCGGCCTTGAGCACTTTTAGAGGCCTGACATCCAGGCGCCCGTTCACCCTCCTGGGCATCCTCCTCGCTTTGCTCGTCATTGCGGCCTTCGTGCTGGTGGCCCTGAATGCCAGCACCGCAGGCAGCGTCCCCACACAGTCTGTGGTGGTCGCGACGAAGGACCTGCAGCCCCGGATGCCGATCGACGCGGCTTCGGTGGAAACCAAGAAGATCCCGATCGCCAACGGCTACCCGCCGGTCTATTTCAGCAACACGGCCGACGTCAAAGGCATGATTCCCTTGGTAACGATCGGTGCCGGCCAAGCGATCACCTCGAACGAGGTGGTCAAGACGAGCCAGGCCCTGGGCTCGCAGTCGGAGTACCTGCCCATCCCGGCAGGCTACGTAGCGGTCACGATCCCCACCAGCGAACAGCAGGGGGTGGCCGATTACATCCAGCCGAATGACTACATCTCAGTGATCGCGATCGTGTCCGCCAACGGCAAGGTCGCCTCCAAGACGATCTTCACCAACATCCACGTCATCAAGGTCGGCACGAACGGGTCCGCAGCAGGCTCAGCGTCGGTGACCAGCCTCACCATCGTCGTCACCGAATGCGAGGCCGAGGTGATCGCCTGGTTCCTGCAATCCGCCGCCCTCAAGTACACGCTGGAGTCCTACCAGGACTACCTGCACTCGACGACCCAGGAGCCTGATCCGAAGTGTCCCACCGTCAACTCGGCCCAGGGGCAGACGCTGCAGAGCATCATGAAGGCCTACCCCTCTCTCTTCTAGGGAACCATGGACCTCAGCAACCTCCTGGCAGTGGCGGTGCCGATGGCGGCGGCGATCGCCATCTTCTTCTGGAGCCTCGACCGGATCCGTAAGGAGCGGGTCGATCCGGCCGACGGCCTGCGGACGCCGCGCGCGACTCCTAGAGAGCTCGTCGAGCGGCTGCTGCGCCCGGCCGCCGACAACCTGAGCCTGCGGCGAAGCGCCGAGGGCAAGCCCACGCTCACCGAGGACCTCGCGCGCGCCGGGCTCAACATCAGTCCCGCCGAGTACCTGCTGATCCGCATCGGCGCTGTGGCCCTGGGCGCGCTTATCGGCCTGTTCCGATTCGGGATCTCGATCGGTCCGATCGTGATCGCCGCGGTTGGTTTCGTGATCCCGCCCCTGGTCGTCAACTACCTGCAGCGGCGCAGGCAGAACATGTTCAACGACCAGCTCACCGGGATGCTGCAACTCCTGTCCAACTCACTGAAGACCGGCTACGCGATCGACCGAGCGCTGGAGACGGTTGCCACCAAGTCGCAGCCACCGGTCTCCACGGAGTTCGAACGCGTCACCACCGAGGTCACGTTGGGCACGTCAGTCGAGGACGCACTGAGCGCACTGCTGCTGCGCATCAACAGCCCGGACCTCGAGTTCATCGTCACCGCCATCCTTCTCCACACGCGCGTCGGCGGCAACCTGGCCGAGGTCCTCGACAACATCTCCGACACCCTGCGCGATCGGCTGCAAACCAAGCGCGACATGAGCGTGCTCACCGCTCAGTCGAGAGCATCGGCGACCATCATCACCGGCCTGCCGATCCTCCTCGCGCTCGGCCTCTACGTGTTCGTCCCGGGCTACTTCGCGCCCATGACCAGCACGTTCGTCGGCTACGTTCTGCTCGGAATCGCGGCGCTCCTGATCCTGATCGGCAACATCTTCATCCGGCGCATGACCGCGCTGCAGTCCTGATGTCGACCCAGTTCATCATCGCGATCACAGCCGGCGTCATCTGTGGGATCGTGGTCGCGGCCTATTTCGTCGCCATCGACCAGACCAAGACCGTCGCGGCGACCAACGGCGCGTGGACCCCGCAGCCTGCGGGCACGTCGTTCTTGAAGCAGTTCGAGGCTCTCGCCCGGCCACTGGCTTCGCGAATGCCGGCGCATGCCACCGGGCCCCTGCGCCAGAAATTGAGCCGCGCCGGCGACCCCGGCAACCTCACCCCGGCGGGGTTCCAGGCCGTTCGATACGGATTGGCGGCCCTGTTTGCCATCGTCGGCCTCGGCCTTGGACTGCTCCTGCGCGTGCCCGTCCCGACGCTGGTGCTCGCGCCTGCGGCGGGCGCCGCGGCGGCCGTTCTTGGTTACATGACGCCAAGCCTCTGGCTGGATCAGCGCATCGGGCAGCGGCGCCGCCAGATCGAGCGCTCGCTCGCCGAGGCAACGGACCTGCTCACCCTCGTGGTGGAGTCGGGCATGAGCCTCGACGAAGGACTCTTGAGCATCACCGAGCGATTCCACAATGCCCTCGGCGACGAGATCGGCAAGGTCCTCCGCGAGATCCGGCTGGGGCGGCCTCGCATGAGCGCGCTGGAACATATGGCCGAAACGACCGGCGTTGCGGACCTGCACCACCTGGTCGAATCGATCGTCCAGTCGGACCAGATGGGCGTTCCCATCGCGCGGCTGCTGCGCGTGCAGGCCATGGAGATGCGCCGGCGCCAGCGCCAGACCGCCCAGGAGAGGGCCGCTCAGGCCTCCTCCCGCATGGTGTTTCCGATGGTCGGCTGCATCTTCCCCGTGCTCTGGATCGTGCTGCTCGGCCCGGCCATCATCCAGATCCTGAAGTCCCTGCACTAAATTCGCGGAGGGGACAGACGTCCCCCCCGCGGACCCACCCCTCTCCTCGGCCACGCTGGGTGGCGCTTGGAAAGTGGCGCGCAAAGAGACGGCCGGAGTAAATCCGGCCTTAAGCTCCACCGAGTCTTCTAAATGATCTGGGAGTAGCGGTCGAAGACCTCACGCAGCTCGCCCGGCGGCTCCACGCGATGCTTCTTCATCGTCTCGAACAGGCTCAGGATGTGGCGGACCCCTGCGAGGGTGACGCCTTTCTCCCGGGTCAGGTGCTGGATGACCTGGACCTTGGTGATGTCGCGCTGGGAGTAGCGGCGGCGGTTGGTCGACGTCCGGTGTGGCTCGATGAGGCCCGCATCCTCATAGAGCATGAGGGTGCGGGGATGGGTCTCCAGGATCTCGGCCGCGACGCTGATCGTGTAGAGCGGCTTGTCGAGGTCCCCGAACGAAGCATGGGAGCTGCGCGGGCCGCCTCGACCGCTCACCGGATGCGCCATGGGCCCACCAATGCTATGCCGCTAGCTGGCCTTTTTTCGACCCTTAACGGCTCGGCCCCACAGGCTCTCGAGGTCGTAGTAGGAGCGCTCACCGGGCAGGAAAACGTTGGCCAGCACCGAGTCGAAATCGAGCAGGATCCAGGTGGCGTCGTCGTAGCCGTCCACAGCCAGTGGCCGGAGCTGCTTGTCCTTGGCGGCATCGACCATCGCGTCTGCAATTGCTCGGACCTGGCGGTCGGTCTCTCCCTCGCAGACGACGAAGTAGTCGGCGATGGAGGTCTTCTCGCGGACGTCGATGACCACCGCGTCCCACGCCTTCTTGTCGACCGCCGCGCCGCGCAGCATTCGAGCAACCTGGAGCGGGGTCAGACCCCGGGTGCGAGCGGGCTTCAACTCATCCAGCGTACAAGCCGTGGTCGGTGACGTACTGCTTCACCGCCGGCGAGACCTTGCCATCGACCGAGCGCCCACTCATGACGTCGCGACGGATCGCGCTCGCCGACACGTCGGGCGTGCTATCGACGCACACGATCACATTCCCACCATCGAGGCCCGCGGCGTCGAGGTCCGCCGGTTGCGGCGAGCCGCTGCCGGGGCGGGCAACCACCACGATGGTCGCCAGCCGGCGGACCTGGTCCGGCGCGTGCCATGTTCGAAACAGCCTCGCCGCATCCCAGCCGAGGATGAGGAACAGATCGGCTTGCGGATGCAGCTCATGGAGGGCGCGCAGCGTGTCCGACGTGAACGACGCCCCAGGGCGCCGCAGCTCGAGGTCGGAGACTGCAAAGCGCTCGTCGCCGGCCGTGGCCAGCCGGGTCATCTGGAGCCGGTCGTCGGCGCTCGCGGCCGCCACGGGCCGGTGTGGCGGCTGCCCGGTCGGCACGAACAGCACGCGGTCGAGCTGTGCACACTCGATCGCCGCGCGGGCCGCCGCCAGGTGCCCGATATGGATGGGGTCGAAGGTTCCGCCAAGAATGCCGATCCGCTCGCGGGTCGAGCTCACGGTTGGTATTCGAACTCAGTGTCCGCGACCCGCACGGTATCGCCGGGCTTGACCCCGGCGCTCTCCAGGGCGTCGCCGACGCCCATGCGGTCGAGCTCGGCCTGGAAGCGCTCCAGGGATCCCTCGGAGTCCAGGTTGGTCCGCTCGACGAGGTTTTCGACCCGATCGCCCCGCACAGCAAACCCCCACGCCGTGCGTTCGACAACCAGCCCGGCAGCGGCAGCAACGGGAAGCTTGACCCTCGCGGGCGGCGCCAGTCGCACCGGTTCCGGCGCGGAGGCTATCGCCGCGACCATCGCGTCGAGGAGCTCCGGCAGGCCTTCGCCGGTCAGCGCTGACGCGAAATGCACGCCTTTGCGCCGAGATCGCTTGCGAAAGCCTTTTGTCGCCTCCAGGTCAAGCTTGTTCACCGCCACGATGTGCGGGCGGCGCGCTAGCTCAGGTGAGAAGCCTTCGACCTCGGCCGACACCGCGGCCAGGTCCTTCCACGGATCCGCGCCGGAACCGTCCACGACGTACACCAACACACGCGTGCGCTCGGCGTGGCGAAGGAATCGATGGCCCAGGCCCGCCCCCCGCGATGCCCCCTCGACCAGCCCTGGGATCTCGGCGATCACGAAACGCCCACCGGCCGATTCGGCCACGCCGAGCGCGGGGTCCAGCGTGGTGAACGGATAATCGGCGACCTTTGGGTGTGCTGCCGTGAGCGCGGTGAGCAGCGATGACTTGCCTGCATTCGGCGCCCCGACCAGGCCCACGTCGGCGATGAGCTTGAGGTCGAGCGTGACGGCGATCTCATCGCCCTTGAGACCGGGCTCGGCGTAGTCGGGCGCCTGTCGCCTGGAGCTCTTGAAATGCACGTTGCCGCGGCCGCCGAGGCCACCGCGCGCGACCACCGCGGTGGCATCCGGATGGGCCAGGTCCGCGATGAGGCCGCCCTCGATGTCGAGCACGAGGGTGCCGACTGGTACGTCGAGCAGCAGGTCGGCGCCGTTGCGCCCGGACTTGCGCCCGCCTGCACCGTCCGCGCCGGGCTCTGCCTGCCAGCGGGATCGACGCTTGTAGAGCGACAGGTCGGTGAGCTGGTTGGTCGCTCTCAGCGACACCGATCCGCCGCGGCCACCGTCACCCCCGTCCGGCCCGCCGCGCGGGACAAAGGGCTCATGGCGAAACGAGGAGGAGCCGCGCCCGCCATGCCCGGCGCGCAGGACCACCCGCGCCGAATCGACGAAGGAGCTACTGCGCGACGATGCTGACGCGCCGCCCGTCCTTGCCCACACGCTCGTACCGAACCTGGCCCGGGACGAGGGCGAACAGGGTGTGGTCGCGGCCAAGGCCGACACCGGTGCCGGGTGCAATCTTGGTCCCGCGCTGCCGTACGAGGATTGCGCCGGCGCCCACTGCCTGGCCCCCGTAGATCTTCACGCCGAGCATCTTCGGATTGGAGTCGCGACCGTTGCGTGATGAGCCGCCGCCCTTCTTGTGTGCCATCTATTACCTATTTCTTGTCCTGCTTCGAGCGCCGCGAGGCACGCTTGGGTTTCTCTTCCACGACCTCGGCCGCACCTTCAGTCTCGGTCTCCGTCTCGGCCGTCGCCGCGGCAACCGGTTCCGCGCCTGCCTTGGCCTTGCGCTTCGGCCGGCCCTTGCCCTTGGCGGGCTTGGCCTCTTCCTCGATCTCGGTGCCGGTCGGCACGGTGAGGCCGCCGACGGCCAGGATCTCCAGGGCGGTGTAGTCGGCACGGCCACCGCGGTGAACGCGCACACGCTTCTTCGACTTGTACCGGAGGGTCTCGATTCGGGGCCCGCGGCTGTGGCCGATCACCTTCGCCTCGACATCCATCCCCTCGATCAGGGGCGCCCCCACCTTGATGTCGGAGCCGTCGCGCACGAGCAGGACGCGATCCAGCTTCACCGAAGAGCCGAGCTCGGCGGCGAGGCGGTCGACCAGGACCTTGTCTCCTGGCGCTACTCGGTACTGCTTGCCGCCGCTGACGATGACGGCCGACAGCGATCCATCAGGCTTGGGCACGAACGGAGATATTACCGGACGGCCGGGTCGGTTCGCGACGCTCCAGGAGCGGGCGCCGCAGCGTCACCGACTGGGCCAATCCCAGGGCGGCCAGCGTGGTGACGGTGGCCGAGCCTCCGTATGAGATCAGCGGCAGCGGGATACCCGCGATCGGCAGGAGCCCGATGTTCATGCCGATGTTCTCCGTGACCTGGGCGAAGATCATGAGGAACACCCCTCCCGCGAGAAGCGCGCCGAAACGATCCGGGGCGACAGCCGCCGAGCGCAGGAGCCGGATGAGCAGCGCCCCGAACATCGCCAGGAGCAGCAGCGAGCCGAAGAGACCGAACTGCTCGGCGAACACGGCGAAGACGAAGTCCGTGGCGCGCTCGGGGACGAAGCCCAGCGCGCCCTGCAGACCGTGGAGCCAGCCCTGCCCGAACAGCCCGCCGGCACCGATCGCGATCCGCGCTTGAAGGAGGTTGTAGCCGGCCCCGAGCGGGTCAGAGCCCGGGTCGAGGAAGATCGCGAGCCGGCGCCGCTGGTAGCCCTGAAGGATGTGGGGCAGCAAGGGGATCGCCACCGCCGCGCACGCCACGAGGGACCCCATTTGCGCGATACGGACGCCGGCAAAAAAGAGCATGCCGATGAGCACGGCGCCGATGACGATCGTGGTCCCGAGGTCGGGCTGGGCCAGGACGAGAGCCGCCGCCGGCGCCACCATCGCGACCGCCACTCCCAACCGACGCCACGGAACCCGCTCGGTGCGGCCAAGGTGTGCCGCCAGTGCGAGAACCAGGGTGAGCTTGGCAAGCTCCGAGGGCTGCAGGGGAAATCCGCCCAGCGACAGCCAGCGCTGCGCCCCCAGCGCCGAGTGGCCGGCAAGGCGCACCGCCAGCAGCAGCGCCACCGACGACGCGTACAGCCAGGGCGCAAGCACCGACAGGCGGCGGTAGTCGAAGGCAGCCGCGGCGATGTAGGCGCCGGCGCCCAGCACGATCCATACGACCTGCCTGGCCCAATCGGCATGCGCACTGTAGATCGTCATCAGGCCTAGCGCGAGAAGCATCCCCGCGAGCAACGCTTGGAGATGGTCGAGGCGCTGCCAGGCTTTTGGCCTCACAGCTTAGGCACCGGCGTCGCCGCAACGATCGCGGCGCGGTTGGCATTGAAGAACTTCATGATCTGCACACCGATCGGAGCAGCCTGCACTTCGGACAGCTCTCCTTTCTCTACGAAGATCGACATCGCAACGTCGGGCTGTGCAAAGGGACCGAAGAACACGAACCACGCATGAGTTGGGAGGTTCAAACCGCTTCCGCCCCACTGCGCGGTGCCGGTCTTGCCGCCGCCGTCCGCCGGCACACCGGCGGCGCGAAACCAGTAGTTCATGTTGTAGGGCCGATTGATCTCTTCGCGCATTCCTTCACGCACCGCCTGCAGGTTTGCCACCGAGGCCGGCACCCTATCCACGACCTGGCGCTGCTGGGTTGCGGTGACATGGCCGGACGCATCGCGCACTGAGTGGACGAGTGTCGGCGAGAGCACGACCCCGCCGTTGGCAAGCGCAGCCGCGTACACAGCCTGATTGAGCGGCGTCGTCAGCAGCGCTGACTGGCCGATGCCGAATGTGATCGTGTCGCCAAGGGTCCACCGGCACGCGTCTGAGTTCAGGTCGGCGACGCCGCATGTCAGCTCTTTCCATATGCGATCGGGAACCAGCCCCGGCTGCACGCCGGGCATCTCGATGCGCTTGGCTTGCCCGAAACCGAAAGCACGTGCGTAGCGGGCCAGCGTGATATCGCCCACCATCGCCGCAACCTGATAGAAGAACGTGTCGCACGACACGGCGAGAGCCTTGGCCACATTCATCGCGCCGAGGTCGTAGCTGGCCCAGTTGTGATAGATCCAGCCGCCGTAAGACAGGTAGCTCGGGCATCCGAGCATCGTCTGCGGTGTGATCTTGCCTTCTTGCAGCCCGGCCGTCGCCGTCACCATCTTGAAGGTCGAGCCAGGCGCGTACTGGCCGGCGATGGCGCGATTGAGTAGCGGTCGGTCGGGGTCCGCGAGAAGCTTGTTGTAGTCCGCGCGTGAGATGCCGCGTGTGAAGAGGTTGGTGTCGTAGCCCGGCAGGCTCACCATCGCCAGGACCTCGCCGGACTGCGGGTCGACGACCACAGCGGCACCTGCGGTCTTGCCATCTCGGCGGAGGCCCGCCGCCAGCGCCTGCGCGGCTGAATTCTGCAGCGAGGCGTCGATGGTGAGGTAGATGGAATGGCCTGCCACGGGCGGCTGCACCGCGATCGCTTTCACGATCCGTCCGCGCGCATCGACCTCGACGTCCTCCCAACCATTGGTGCCACGCAGGAGGGACTCCAGGCCGGCTTCGACTCCGACCTTCCCGACCATCTCGCCGGGCAGGTAACCGCGCGGCCGCAAACGCATCAGGTCTTGGTCGTTCAGCGGACCGACGTAACCCAGGACGTGCCCGAACACGAGCGGATCGACGTATGTGCGCACGCCGTGGTTGGTGAGTGACGCGCCGGGTAGTCCGGGAAGCTTTTCGCTGATGGCCAGGACCTGCGCATCGGTTAGATCGGCGCTCACATGTACCGGCAAGAAGGCGTCGGACGTGGCGAACGCGGCGTACAGATCTTCTTCAGGACGGCCGGTCAGCGTGGCGAGCAGAGCCAGCTCGGACGCGCGTGCGCGTGCATCGGCCGGCATGTCGCCTGGCACCACCTGGAGCGCCCAGACCGGCATGTTCTGAACCAGGGGCACACCGTGGCGGTCGTAGATGATGCCTCGGTCGGCTTCCAGAACGATGTGATGGATCGTATTTGCACGCGCGATTCCGGCCAGCGCCCGCGAGTCGTATACCTGGAGCTGGGCGAGCTTCAGCGCGAGCAACCCCAACACCAGCACGGCCACCCCCGCCGCGGCAACCATCCGCGTCGACCATCGCGGCCGCGCCGTGATCCCACCCAGCTCGACCGACCGCGCTGGCTCGATCACGCAGCCGCGGGCTCCCAATGCAAGCCGGAGGTCACCCATCTGAGCACGCCCAGCAGAGGCAGCGTGAGGGCAGCGTTGACGGCACATGCAGCCACCACCAGCTGCAGGGCCGTGTCGAGCTGCGGGATCGGCAATCCGAGCACGCTATCCGTGCTGATCAAGACCAGCGAGTAGAGGACGGTTCCGCACGCCACCGCACCCATCGGGTGAAGGAACCCATCGCGGTCCAGGTTGCGGGCCCAGAACCCAGCGGTATATGTGCCCGCCAGCAGCGCAACCGCGTGAGGTCCAAGGGGACCCGGAGCATTGAGGTCGAGAAGAATCCCGCCGACGCACGCCCACAAGAGCCCGGTGCGCACGCCCTGCGTCCAGGTCACGCCGATGACGGCGATCAAGACCAGGTTTGGAAACGCACCCGCGATCTCCAGCTGCGAGGCCCACGTGACCTGAAGCAACGCGGCGGCCATCATCAGCAGGATGCCGGCGGCCACTTTCACGACGGCATGAAGTCCACGACCACGATGACGAGGCTCAGCGTCCGTGGATCGTTTGCCCACTCGATGAGCGCGGCATCGACAGATGCCGCGTCACTGTGCGTGAAGCTCGTGACGGCGCCGACCACCAGCCCGCGCGGATAGCCCCCTCCGATGCCGCTCGTGATGGCCCACTCACCCTTGGTGGGAACAATTCCCAGTCGATGCTCGATCTGGACATGCAATGCGCCCGGGCCGCCGACCACGGTGCCTTGCAGCCCCGTCCCCGACAGGAAAACATTGGCGCGGCTCTGCGGATCGGCGAGCGTCTGCACGATGGCGCCGTGCGGTCCCGCCTCACGCACACGGCCGACGAGCCCTGCTCCGCTCACAACGATCATGCCCGCCTGCACGCCATCGGCGGTGCCACGGTCGATCTGCAGGGTGCGGCTGAAGGAGTCGGGGCCACGGCCGACCACCTCCGCGGCGACGGTGCGGTGGCCAAATGAACGCTGGTAGTCCAGCGCCTGTCGCAGCTCCTTGTTGTCGATTGCCGCTGCATTCATCTCGGCGAGCTGGCGCTTGAGGTCCTGGTTCTCGGCACCCAGGCGCTGGTTCTGAGTGCGAAGGCTGGCGACATCGCCGAAGATCGCGGTGGCGGCCTCGACTGCGGAGGCGATCGACATCATCTGAGACTCGACCGGTGCGAGCGCGCTCTTGGCAGTCCCGCGCACGCCCGCCGCCCACGACTGCTGCGAAAGCACCGCCAGCGCGACCATCGCCGCGGTCAGGTAAAGGAAGCGACCCGTCGACCGCGACCGGGCCCTGCCGTACACGCGCCTATCTAGGAACGGAGCGCTCGCGCGCGCCTCGGGCGCAAGAGCACACGGTTCAACGTGTCCATCTCCTCGAGCACGATGCCCGCGCCGCGGACGACGCACGCGAGCGGGTCTTCGGCCACGCGCACTGGCATGAGCGTCTCGTGGGCGAGGAGCTCGTCCAGCCCCGCCAGCAGCGCGCCGCCTCCGCACACGACCATGCCGCGCTCGATGATGTCCTCGACCAGCTCGGACGGAGTCGAGTCGAGCGTGGAGCGGGCCGCGCGCACGATGTCGACGAGGACGCCGCCCAACGCTTCGCGCACATGTGCCGTCGACATCTCGACGGTCTTCGGCAGCCCGGTGATCAGGTCGCGGCCGCGCACTACGAAGGACCGTTCGCGAGCCATCGGAAAAGCCGATCCCATCGCGATCTTGATGTCTTCGGCGGTGCGCTCGCCGATCAGCAGGCCCATGTTGCGACGCACGTACGACACGATCGCCTCATCCATCTCGTCACCTCCGACGCGAGCAGATGTCGCGGCGACGATGCCGCCGAGCGAGATGACCGCGACTTCGGTGGTGCCACCTCCGATGTCGATCACCATCGAGCCCGCGGCGGACTGGACCGGAAGGCCGGCGCCGATCGCGGCCGCCATCGGCTCCTCGATGAGGTGCGCCTCGCGCGCTCCGGCCATGGTGGCAGCGTCCGTGACCGCTCGCTTTTCGACTTCCGTAACGCCAGATGGGATGCCGACCACAACGCGCGGGTGACTTATGTGCCACGCGCGGTTGTGGGCGCGTGCGATGAAGTGCCGGACCATCTGCTCGGCGTGGTCGAAGTCGGCGATCACGCCATCGCGCACCGGACGTATCGCCACGATGTCCGCCGGCGTCCGGCCCAGCATCCGGCGCGCTTCGGTGCCGACGCTGAGCACCTGGCCCGTGCGGGTGCTGACCGCGACAACCGACGGTTCGTTGACGACGATGCCGCGGCCGCGGACATGCACGAGGGTGTTCGCCGTGCCGAGGTCGATGCCGATGTCGGCCGACCACATCCCCAACACGGAGGCAAGCAAGCTCATCGGCAGGACGTTGAGGAAGCGTTAGCCAAAGCGCGGGACGGCCCGGATCATACACCCGGTGGGGGTGTTATCCACAGCTTTACCCCATAGGTGGGGCTAGCGAACCAGGAGCGAAGTCACGACGACTATCCCCAGGACGAGCGCCGCAAAGGGCGCGATGGCTCGTTGATATACCGCCCGGGACGGAGCGGCACCGCTGCGACCCATGAGGGCGCCGGCCACGACGCACAGCGCGGCGATCGCGAGACTGAGCCCGAAGAACCGCGCGATTCCCGCGATGTCGTCGTGCGCCGGCGGGTAGAACAGAGTCGCGAACAAACCGCAGTAGGGCCACCAGCTGAGCGACCGGATCGCGTCGGGCCGGCGCCGTGCGCGTCTTTCGCCGGTCGTCGGCACGGGCCACAGCCTGAGCAGCGCCGGAAGGCACAGCACATAGAGGATGCCCGCCGCGATCTTGAGCGGCAGTAGCTGAGGAACGAGCACCGCGCCGAGGACCTGGGGACGCAAGCTTTGCGGTTCGACGGCCGGACCGAGCACCGCCACCAGCCAGCAGCACTGGACCAGCAGAAGCAGCCCAGGTTCACCGAAGAGCTCAATGCCGAGGGCGAGCTCGACCCAAGCTGCCAGCCCCAACGCGATGGTGGCCACGATCAGGTTCCGCTCCTCGGATGGCACCAGGTTGAATGGCGCGGATGTCTGTACGGAAGCGAGCATCGACGCAATGGCCACAGTCGCCAGCAGAGCAGAGGGCCGGTGCCAGCGCACCTCCGGCAGCACCCAGTGGTGTTCCGATATGCGCACCCAAACGATTTCGACTGCAGTTCCGAAAATAGCGGCCATGAGGAGGCCGGGATACACGAGGAGGGCGGCCGAATGGGTGGCGAGCTGTACGAGTACCTGTGTCACTTACGGGTCGCCGCTCTCACAGCCCGGCCAGGGAGAGTATCGGCTGGGGGTAGAGCCCGATCGCTGCGCCTAGCGCGAGAGCGATCCCAACACCAACCGCCTGCCTGCCATGAGGAGCTCCGAGGCTGCGTCCCAGGCGCAGCGAAGGTGGCAGCCACAGCAGCAAACCCACGCCGATCACCAGTGCCAACGGCCAGTAGAGCTGAGTCGCCCCTCGCAGCAGGAGAACCCTGGCTGCAAATCCGGCGAACGGGGCCGACCCTGCCAGCATTGCGGCGGCCAGCAGGTTGATGGGCCGCTCGGTCTGGATGCTCTCGCGCATCGACCTCCGCGACCACAGGTAGAGAGGCAGGCGGCTGATCAGAAGGCTGAAGAGGATGAGGACCGCAGCCGCCTGTCCATCGCTGACCTGGATGCCAAACGCACACAGGACCAGGCCCCAGTCCGCCATGAACGAGTAATGCCAGGCCGACGTGCCCTTTTCGGTTAGCCAGGAGGCGAGGCTCCCCCACAGGACGTTGAGGAGACCGAGCCCGATCAGCATGGCGCCGAATGCCGCAGCCGCCGAGGGGACGAGCTCGCGCGCCCTGGTGACGATCACCATTCCGAGGATCGGCCCGAGGAAGGCGAGCCACGCGATCGGCGATGCGGCCGTCACCTCCTCGGCGTCGAACTCGTGGATGTAGGGCAAGAGGCCGAGCACTGCCACCAGGCCGGCGGCCAGGCCGACCGCCGCGAACCGTGACAGCATCGGCGGGCCCTCGGCGCGAGCGAAAAGAAGTCCGGCTCCCAGGAGCGCAACCGCGAGTGCGGGCGCGCGGAGGCGGGCGGCAAGGGACCGCCGGCCCGCAAGGGCCGCATGCAACAGCGCAATCCCAAGCGTGAGCAGGATCACGAGGTCGAGGCTCGGCGCGGCCGCGATCGCTGTCATGCCCGCGAAACCGGCGAGCCCCCAGGTCAACAAGCCGACCCGGTCGGCGCCCGATGGCGCGAACCCAACCACCAGCGCCAGCGCGCCGGCCGCGGCCACCAGGAGTGTGCGGGTCATCGCCGAGAATGAAAGCGTCACGCCCAGCTGGTCGGAGGCCATGCCCGGCGCGGCCACCACGATGGCGGCAACAGCGGTGGCGCCGAAAAGCGAGCCCACCAGAAGCGCGAGGCGCGGACGGCTCCGGAGGACGGCCGTCAAGATCGCCCCCACCGCGGGAAGGGCACAAGCAAGCTCAGGCTCCACGTGGCTCCGCGACCGGCAGAAACAGGGCGCCGCCGGCGATCATGCCGCCAATCAGGTAAGGAGCAAACCCGGGATCGCTCAGCGCAAGCGCCGAAGCGGAGGCAAGGGCGATGGCAAGCGCTGCCGACGCGCTCAGCACTGAGGCGGCGGCATGTCCCTGCAGCACGCGTCCCGCCGCCAACCCAAGCACTGCCACGCAGGCAAAGCGCAGTGGCGCATCCGGTCCGGTGGTCACCGATGCCGCGAACCAGAGCGCGAGGATGCCGGCGACGGCCGCCAGTATCAGCCTGGGTGTCGAGCCGGGCGGCATGAGCCCCCAGTCCGGGGGGCCCCTTCGTATGAGCTCGACTGTGCACAACGCGCCACCGGCGAGAAGAAATGAACCCTCCAGCCATGCGCCGTCAGCCCAGGCCAGCGCGGTAAACCCGAACGTGACCAGAGCAACACCGACGGCCAGGCCCCGCCGTCCGTCCGCAAGGACGAGCGCCGCCGCGCCGGCCCACGCGGAGACGGCGGCGATCGCGGTCACAGCGGTCACGACGGATCCACCACGCTACCGGGTGACCGCGAAAGCCAGCGCGACCAGCGCCGCCAGCCACAGCAGCGGGCCACCACCGGTCGCGGCGGCCTCGAGCGCGCGCAGGTCGACCAGCGACCGGTACTGCGTCGGGATCGCCGCCGTTCGGACCCCTTCCCGGACCCGGGCGAGAAGTTGCGTGCCCGGGACGATGAACAGCGCCGGGCGAGCCAGGGCGCGAATAGGGGGCCGTCCCGCCGCAATGTATGCCGCCAGGGCCAGCAGCAAGACGGGGCTCAGCAAGGCGAATGCAGGCAACACGGTGGAGACCGTCACCACCGAGGTGGCGCTTGCGATGGACACGCCAGCAGGCGCCTGCATCACGTCCGCAAGCGCCGGCAGCGCTACCCCGGCGAGCAGGAGGCCCAGCATCGGACCTGCGATCACTGTGGCAGCCGCCAATCCCATCGCGGTCCGCGGCGCGGTCTCGCTCACCGGATGTCCGCGGCCGCCTGGCAGCCCGATGGCCCGAGCGGCGCCGATGATCGTGACTACCCAAGTCGCCGCGCCGGCGATGCCGATGAGGCCGAGCAGGTTGCCCGCTTCGAACGTGGCCTCGAGACCAACGACCCGTACGCCGAAAGCAAGTCCAGGCGGCAGCCCGGCTGCAGCCGCGATCATCACCACCGACGCGGTCCCGGCGCGATCCGGAAGCAAAGGAATGGATCCTGCGAGAACCGCCGCCACCGCAAGTGTCGCCAGGCCCGCGACGAGGCCGAGTGGTGTGCCCAGGCTGATGCCAATCAGTGCAAACCCTCCGAGCCCGGGGATCACCTCGCCGAGATATCCGCGGCGTGTGACTGCGCCCTGCGCTCTGGCTGCGGCGCCAAATGCCACCAGCACGCCGATCGCCGCCAGGGCCGCCTGCAGCCAGAACTGCGGGTAGCGTCCGTCGCCAACCTCATATCCACGCACCAGCAGGTAGAAACCCAACGGATAGAGGGTTGCCACCGCAATTCCCGCGGCACGCAGCGAGGGCCGGCCCCAAAGCTGGGAGGCCCACCCCCGCCATGGAAACAACCCCGACGCCATGAGCGCTGCCGCCGCGAGCAGCATGAAGATCGGAACGGTGAGCGCAGGCACTGGCACCGCGGAGTAGACGGCGGTGCCACCGCGCACCTGGAGGATCGCCCCGACCCAGCTCAGGGCGAGCCACGCCGCCAGGAGCATGCCCCAAGGGGGACGCGGGGCTCGCGGGTCCTCAACGTCGAGCAGGATGACAACGAGTGTCGCTGCCGCGCCGCCAGCGAGAGCTGTGAGCAGCATCCCGCCTGACTCCACGGCGAGCACAGCCGCCGCCAGCCCAAGGACCGCGACCGTACCTTCCTCCCACGAGCGCTGCTGCATGGTCAGCAGCACCGCGGACGGCACCATGATCGCTAGCGCAAACAGAAAGCCGACCGCGTCGAGTCTCAGGTCGAACGGGCCGAAACCGAGCTGTCCCGCATTCAGCTCCTGAGTTGATCGAACGGGAGCCCAAAGGGCGATGAGAACGAGGATCGCCGCCCAGGCACCTCCCGCCAGCACGAAGCGATCGATCTTCCAGCCGGCCACCCCACAGAGCGCGACTGCTCCGGCGGTGGCGAGGATTATCGCGACGGGCGCAATGAGCGCGATGGAGGGCATGCGCCCGCTAAGGGTAAGGCTCTACTCGAGGCGGTCGATTGAGGCCCTCAGCTCCTCCGCGCGAGCCTCTTGCTCCGCGATGACAGCCTCGGGCGCCTTGGCGCGGAACTGCGGGTTGTCGAGCTTTGCCTGCACCCGATCCAGCTCTGTCTGCAGCTCCGCTTTCTTGCGCGCGATGACGGCAGGATCCGCGGCCGCAACCGCGGGAAAAACAATGCTGCCTTCCGCGAGCGCCAGCTCGTTTCCAGGGGGAAGGTCGTCGACCACCGCGACCTGGCCGAGAACTGACAGCGCGCGCGTCAGGTCGGATTCCATCGGCGAGGACAGCTTCACCGCGCCACCCTTGGCGGGCGCGCCCCGCACCGTTTTGCGATAGGAGCGAATCTCGTTGACGAGCCCCATCACGCGTTCGAACTCGACCTCGGCCTGACCATCAACGTATCGGTGCAGGTCCTCCGGCCATGAAGCACGCATCAGGAAGTCGCGCTCGCCGGGCAATCGCGACCAGAGCTCCTCGGTGATGAACGGCATGAAGGGGTGCAATAGACGAAAGAGGTTGTCGAGGCAGAAGAGCGCCACCGCCTGCGCGGTCTTGTCTTTCGCGCGAAGGCGATCCTTGGATGCCTCGAGCCACCAGTCGCAGAACTCATGCCAGGCGGTCCCATACGCGGCGGCGATCGAGTCCTGGAACTCAAAGCCCTCGATGCCGTCAGTCACCTCTCGTTGCGTCGAGGCAACGCGTGAAGCGATCCAGCGGTCTTTGATGACCTCCAGCTCGTCAGGCTCCGGAATGTCGGCGACCTGCTCCTCGCCGATGTCCCTCAGCACCAGGCGAGTGGCGTTCCAGAGCTTGTTGCAGAACCGGCGGTAGCCTTCGACCCGGCTCTCGTCGAAGCGGACGTCCTGGCTCGACATCGCGACCGACGCCGCCCAGGCACGGACCGCATCCGCCCCGTATTTGTCGATCAACCGTCTTGGGTCGACGCCTGTACCAAGCGACTTCGACATGCGGCGACCGTCCGCCGCCTGCACCTGGCAGTGGATGGCGACATCCGAGAACGGCACGTCGCCCATGAACTCGAGGCCGGTCATGATCATCCGGCTGACCCAGAGATTGATGATTTCCCGTGCGGTGCTGTTCATGTCATTGGGGTAGAAGGCGCGAAGATCCTCGGTCTCGTCCGGCCAGCCGAGTGTCGCAAAGGGCCACAGGGCGGACGAAAACCAGGTGTCGAGGACATCCGGGTCTTGCGTGAGCTGACGGTTGCCGCACTCGCCGCATTCGATCGGGCGCTCGACCGCAACCGTGCGATGGCCGTTCTCACAGTAATAAACGGGGACTCGGTGGCCCAGCCACAGCTGGCGGCCGATGTTCCAGTCGCGAAGGCCATGGAGCCAGTCGAGATATGTGCGCTCATAGCGCTCCGGGTGCCAGCGGACTTTACCGTCCTCGCTCGCGGCCAGGGCCTTGTCGCGCATCTTGTCCATCCGCAGCCACCACTGCTCGCTGATGAGCGGCTCGATGACCGTATCGCAGCGATCGCAGTGGCCCACATCGTGCGTATATGGCTCTTGCTTCACAAGGAATCCCTGCGCTTCGAGGTCGCGGACCACGAGCTTGCGCGCCTCCAGCAGAGGCAGGCTGTCATAAGGCAGGCCGGGAACATTCATGCGCCCATCGAGATGCATGCCGTTGACGACGTCGAGGTCATGCCGCTGGCCGATGTCGTAGTCCATGGGGTCGTGACCCGGCGTGACCTTCAAGGCTCCCGTGCCGAAGTCCTTCTGCACCGCCTCGTCGGCGACGATCGGAAGCTTTCTGCCCACCAGCGGCAGGATCGCGGTCTTGCCGATGATCGAGCTGTAGCGTGTGTCTGTCGGGTTGACCGCGATGCCGGTGTCGGCCAGCATCGTCTCCGGCCGCACGGTCGCGATCGTCACCTCACCGCCGCCCTCGATCGGGTAGCGAATGAAGTACAGCGTGTCGTGGTGCTCCTCCCATTTCACCTCCAGGTCCGAGATGGCCGATTGGTCGTGCGGGCACCAGTTGACGATCCGGGGGGCGCGATAGATCCAGCCGCGGTCGTAGAAAGCGACGAATGCAGTCATCACCGAACGCACATAGCGCTCGTCCATCGTGAAGCGAAGCCGCGTCCAGTCCAGTGATGCGCCAAGGATTCGGTCCTGCCTCACGATGGTGTCGCCGACCTCCGCGTACCACTCGTTGACGCGATCCTCGAACGCCTCCCGGCCGAGCTGCTCCTTGGTCTTCCCCTCGGCCGCGAGTTGCTTCTCGATCACGTTCTGGGTGGCGATCGCGGCGTGGTCCATGCCCGGCAAGAACAGCACTTCGTGTCCCGACATCCGGCGGTAGCGGGCGCATATGTCCTGGAGCGTGTGGTTCAGAGCGTGGCCCATGTGCAGCTCGCCAGTGATGTTCGGCGGAGGAAGGCAGATCGTGTACTTGGGCTTCTGACTGCGCGCGTTCGCCGTGAAGAGGCCGGCCTTCTCCCAACGCACGTACCAGCCGGCCTCGATGGACCCGGCGTCGTACGCGGTCTGCATGTCAGAGATTGTCTTGCTCATAAGGACGTGCTTGGTCTAAGGCTTGGGGTCGGAGAGCCGGCGGGAAGGGTCGCTTAGCGCGACTGCGCCGGCTTGCGTACGGATACGGGTACGTAGCGGCGCATGGTGGAGTTAATGCTAGCAGCCCGTGTGTCATGACTCCCCACCCATCGTCGCCGGGAGTGGCATTCTGTAAATCTCATCCCGGGGAAGGTGAGCAGGGCCGCGAAGCGGCCCGATGAGCGGAAACCGCCGAGGTTTCCGCTCATATTCTTAGCGCGCCTAGCACGGCCAGGGCGGCCGGGTTTATCCCGGCCGCGACATGCGTGTCATGACTCCCACCAATCGTCGCCGGGAGTGGCATTTTGTAAATCTCATCCCGGGGAAGGTGAGCAGGGCCGCTGCCCGATGAGCGGAAACCGCCGAGGTTTCCGCTCATATTCTTAGCGCTTGTTCTTTTGGCGATCACCGGCTCCGTCTGACGAGCGGTTGGCGCCTGTGGAGCGGGCGACCGACATGAATAGATTGGGCGCAATCGCAAGCACCTTCAGGCTTGCCCTCAACGGCAGACGCATGACGTCGACCTCGGCTTTGTTCTTCGTGATCGCGGTGTAGACCGCATCCGCCACCCGTTGCGGCGGAACCTCTGCCGCCAGAGGGTTGGCCTTGAGGCCGGTCTCGGCCCACATCCCCGCCTCGCTGACGAACGTCGGCGAGATGGCTGAGACACCGACTCCAGTTCCCCAGAGCTCCTCGCGCAGGGCAAGGGCAAAGCCGCGGATTCCGAACTTGGTCGCGTTGTAAACCGTGAAGCCTGGCGTGGGCACCTTTCCCGCCACCGAAGCCATGAAGACCATGTGACCTTCCCTGCGCTCGATCATGGCCGGGGCGAGCAGGCGCGCCAGGACGATGCCGGCCCGAAGGTTGACCGCGATCGCTCTGTCGAGCTCCTCAACCTTGAAGGTCACGAGGCGCCCGCTGGCGGGCACGCCGGCATTGGAGACGAGGATGTCGACAGCACCTGCCTCTTTGGCGAGACGCTCCGGCTCGCCAGTTTTCGCGAGGTCGGCCACAACCACGCGAGCATCGCTGAGCTCCTTCGCGAGCTTATCGAGGGCTGCTTCATTGCGGGCCGAGAGCACGAGCCGGGCGCCTGCTTTATGAAGTCGCCGCGCGATGTAAGGGCCCAAACCGGTCGACGCGCCCGTGAGCACCACCGTCTTCCCCCGTAGGTCCATCGGGGTCAATTATGAGAGGCGGCCGTCACCCGACCGAGGCGCCGGATTCGTGCACAAATGGTCGGATCCCGAGCCAGTGGATCGAGCCATTCGGGCCCAAATGGCAGTATCCGCACTCCGAAGAGGGGTTAGGCCGACTCTCCAACCAGCCGAGCCGGACCTTCGCCTTCGTCCGTCAGCTCGAACTCCGGCTCGAGCGCTTCGCGGATCGAACGCTCGGAGATGAGGCAGCGCTTGATCTCAGGCCGCGAGGGAATCTCGAACATCGAGTTGAGGAGCGCCTCTTCGATGATCGACTTCAAGGCGCGCGCACCGGTGCCTCGTAAGAGGGCAAGCTCGGCGATCGCATCGAGGCTCCCTTTCTGGAAGACCAGCTCGACGTTGTCGAGCGAGAAGAACTTCTGATACTGCTTGACCAGCGCGTTCTTCGGCTCGGTGAGGATGCGCACGATGTCTTGCTGGTCGAGGTGGTGCAGGGTCACGATGATCGGCAGGCGCCCGATGAACTCGGGGATGAAGCCGTACTTCAGCAGGTCTTGCGGCTGCAGGAGCTTGAGGGTTTCGGAGATCGCCTTGCGCTCGACCTTCGTGTGCGGCGCACCGAAGCCGATCGCGCGGCGGCCGATGCGCTGCTCGACGACCTTCTCGAGGCCGTCGAACGCACCACCGCAGACGAACAGGATGTTGGTGGTGTTGATCTGGATGAAATCCTGGTGCGGGTGCTTGCGCCCGCCCTGGGGCGGAACGTTGGCAACCGTGCCCTCGAGGATCTTCAGCAGCGCCTGCTGTACGCCTTCGCCGCTGACATCGCGAGTGATCGACGGGTTGTCGGACTTGCGAGCGATCTTGTCGATCTCGTCGATGTAGATGATCCCGCGCTCGGCGCGGCTGATGTCGAAGTCAGCGGCCTGGATGAGGCGAAGCAGGATGTTCTCGACGTCCTCGCCGACGTAACCGGCCTCGGTGAGGCTCGTGGCGTCCGCGATGGCGAACGGAACGTCGAGGATCTTCGCAAGGGTCTGCGCGAGATACGTCTTGCCGCAGCCCGTGGGCCCGACCAGAAGCACGTTCGACTTCGTGAGCTCCACGTCGCCGACCGATTTGGACGCGGAGATCCGCTTGTAGTGGTTGTAGACCTGGACCGAAAGCACCTTCTTGGCGCGGTCCTGGCCGATCACGTACTGGTCGAGCGCAGCGCAGATCGTCTTCGGATTGGGGATGAAGCCGGTCTTCTGCTTCTTGGTTCCGGCCGAGCGGTTGTCGTCTTCGAGGACCTCCTGGCAGAGGTCGATGCACTGGTCGCAGATGAATACGCCCGGGCCGGCCACCAGCTTGCGCACCTGGTCCTGTCCCTTGCCGCAGAAGCTGCAGCGCGTATATCTGCGTCGGTCTTCTCTCTCGTTCATCGTTTCCTTGTCGAATCAGTCAAGTCTGTGTCCATCAAGAAGAAGCTGGCGCCGGGGGATTATGGCCCCAGAGAATCTCGTTGGCAAGACTTATGCATTCGCTGCAGATGAAGACGCCGGAGCCGGCGATCAATCGCACCCCACCTTGCCCATGAGCCTTCCCGCAGAAGGAGCACTTCGGCTTGTGCCGCTTGATCTCGCCGCTCTTGCCTCGGCGTCGGAAGATCATGGCGCGGCCGCCACCTTCTCCTTCTCCTTCTCTTTCTCTCTTTCTTTTTCTCCGGGCTTTGTAGGCGTGAGGATGATGTCGTCGATCAGCCCGTACTCCTTCGCGGCGTCGGAGGTGAGGAAGTAATCGCGCTCGGTGTCGAGCGTGACCTTCTCGATCTTCTGGCCGGTGTGGCGTGCCAGGATCTGGTTCAGCTGCTCGCGTGTGCGAAGGATCTCCTTGGCGTGGATCTGGATGTCCGAGGCCTGGCCCTGCATCCCTCCCCACGGCTGGTGGATGAGGATGTTCGCATGCGGCAGCGCGTACCGCCGCCCGTGGGCGCCGCCCGCGAGCAGGACTGCGGCCATCGAGTAGGCCATGCCGATGCAGATCGTCGAGACCGGCGGGCGGATGTACTGCATCGTGTCGTAGATCGCCAGACCAGCGGTCACCTGGCCGCCCGGGCTGTTGATGTACAGCGAGATCTCCTTCTCGGGGTCCTCCGACTGCAGGAACAGCAGCTGCGCCACGACCAGGTTTGCGACCTGGTCGTCGATGGGCGTACCGATGAAGACGATGCGGTCTTTGAGCAAACGCGAGTAGATGTCGAAGGCTCTTTCGCCGCGCCCGGTGTTCTCGACCACCATGGGTACCAGGTAGGCGGCCGGTCGCTCTATGCGGTTCATGTCAGGCACCACCCCATTCTAGACAGCAGCCGCCGCGATTCCGTCAAGTCTGGCCCTGACTTCCGGCGCCCGCAACCTCATTCAGGCGCTCCAGGACCCGCTGCCGCCGCAGCCTCGAGTGGAAGTAGCGGTGCGTATTCGCACCCCGCTTCAGCTCGTCGACCCGGCCCTTGAGCTCGTCATCCGTGGCCGCCTGCTCCTCGATGAATCGCTCCACCTCGTCCTCGGATGGCTCGACTCCCTGCTGCTTCGCGAACTCGTCGAGGACCAGGTCGACCTTGAGGCGCGCCTCTGCCTCGGGCCTCTCCTCAGCGATCCATTGCTCGGGAGTCTTGCCGAGATATTCGAGGTAGCGGTCGAGCCGGAGGCCCTGCCGGTGCAGGCTGCGATCGAGCGTGTCGAGGTGGCTTGCCAGCTCGCGCTCGACCAGCGAGTCGGGGACGTCGACGCTCGAGGCATCGACCAAGGCTTTGACCAGCGCCTGCTCGCGGGCCATCTGCCCCAACGATTTGGCGGATTCCTCTAGCTGCTCACGGACAGAGTTTCTGTATGCCTCGACGGTTTCGTGCCTGCCTTCGCTGAGCTGCTTGGCGAGCGCGTCGTCGAGGGTGGGCAGCACCTTTTCCTTGATGCCCTGGATCGTGACCTTGATGGTCCCGTCCTTGCCGGCCAGCATCGGTTCTGAGTAGTCGTCCGGAAACTTCACGGTGGCGGACCGCGTGTCGGCGACCTTTGCGCCGTTGATCGCCTCGATGAGCTCAGGCAGCAGCACGCCTTCCTTCAGCTCGGCCTCCATGGCCTGACGCGACTCCGACGGGACGACCACCCCGCCGGCCTCGACCTCCACGTCGATCACGACAATGTCGCCGATCCTCGCCTCGCGGTCGACGGGCGTGATCTCCGCCATCGGTTCGCGAACGTCTTCGAGCCTCCGCTCGATCATCTCGTCGGTGACATCCACCGAAGCCGTGGCGACGTCGAGCGCCCCGGTATCGCCGAGCGTGACCGCGGGCATGACGGTGACCGTCGCCTTCAACCGAGCCGGTCGCCCCCGCTCGAGCTCGAGCACCTCGACGTCAGGGTTGTCGATGGGGCTGATCGACTTCTCCGCCAGCGCCTCGCGGATGACCTCGGGCACGATGGTCTCGACCACCTCTTCGCGAAGAGCTGCAGGCCCCATTCGCGCCTCGACCAGCGCGCGCGGCGCACGGCCCGGCCGGAAGCCTTCGAGCTTGGCCTTGGACGCGAGGCGGTTCAGCACCTTCTCGTAAGTCGCGTCGACCGTCTCGGCCGGCACCTCGATCGTCATGCCGACCTGGCTCTTCGGCAGCGACTCGGTCGTGACGGAAAGAGAGGAGGGCATTGAGTGGGATTCTACGGACCGCGGTCGTACCGAACGGAGCGCTTGGGCCTAATGCGGCGGCGAGGGTAGGGGCGGCGGCGACGGGCTCGCCAGCACCGGACCGGTGCCGGGGTCGGGCGGCGGGATGATGTTGATCGGCGTCGGGCTGGGGCTCGGCGGGTTGTCGCCGGGCAGCCGCGCGATGCTTCGGGTGTCGCTGAGGTACCAGCTGTTGTGGGGGCCGGCCACCACGTCAGACGGCGCCGTGTACCAGCGGTTGCCGGGGGCGCCAAGGTATGTCAACGCCTCGTCCATGACCGTGTGCCAGCCCGGTGTCGCCACGAACACTCCGTCCGAGTTGCGAACCATCGTATGGGTGAAGTCGAGGATGTCGCCTATCCAGAGCACTGCGGCCAGATCGGGCGTGAAGCCGGCGGTCACAGCGTCTTTGAAGTTGTCCGAGGTACCGGTCTTCGCCGCGACGATGCGGTTCTTGAAATGGAGCGGGCTGTTGTAGCCGAAGATCAGGGCGCGGTTGTTGTCGTCGGACATGATCTGGGCCATGATGAAGGCGACACCGGGATCGACCGCTTGGCGCGCGCGCTGGTCGGCGTGGGTCGAGTAGAGCACCGCGCCTGTCGAATCGGTCACCTGCAGGATCGCCTCAGGCGTGTGGTAGACGCCCATGTCGGCGAGCGTGGCCATTCCGCCAACGTGCTCCAGCAGGGTGATCGGGTAGCCACCCAGGGTGACGCTCGGGCCGTACTCATCCGCCGGCGCGCGTGTGTTGTAGCTGCCGTCGCTGTTGATGTATCGCGGCTGCACGCCGATGTTGCGCATGAACGACAGCACCGCAGGGACGCCGATCGAAAGCTCGACCTTGACCGCGCAGATGTTGAGGGAGTTGCCCATCGCCTCCTTGAGCGGCCGCACTCCATGTGACCTGAGGTCGTAGTTGTAGATCTTCGTGGTGCTGTACGCGTCCTTGTAGATGAGCGGGCTCGGGCCGTCATACACGGGGGTGTCGACGGTGGCGGCGCGCGCGTTGATGACGGCGGCGTAGGTGTACGGCTTGACGGACGAGCCGACGTTGCGAGGCGTCGTCGTCCAGTTGTACTGGCCGCCGGGGGCGTTGTAGTCGGGCGATCCGACCATCACGAGTATCTCGCCGTTCTGCGGGTTCTCCTCGATGAGGCCCGATGAAAGGCGCCCCTTCGGGTCGCAGGATGGCGGGGCCAGGCAGTTGTTGAGATTCTTCACAACGTCCTGTTCACCCCAAAACTGCAGCTGGTAATCAAGTGTGGTCTTGACGTTGAGCTGCTGGATTCCCGGCTTGAATCCGAGCTGCCGCAGCTCCTCGAGCACGAAGTCGACGAAGTGAGGGGCCTTGAAGCTGTTGATGGGCGCCTGGTAGTTGAGCTTCTCGACCAGCGCGGCGTCCATCTGGTCCTGCGTGATGTAGTTCAGGCGGACCATCGCCTGCAGGACCTCGGTCTGCCGCAGCTTGGCAGCCTCCGGGTGCAGGACGGGGTTCCATTCGGTGGGCGCCTGGGGTAGGCCGGCCAGCACG
>VBGM01000037.1 GCA_005880855.1 Chloroflexota bacterium | reverse complement strand
AGCTCAAGCGGGTGCCTCCACCCCATCCGCAGGATCACCCGCGCGGAGAGCTGCTGCGCCACAAGCGCCTGATCTACTGGAAGCGCTGGCCGATCGAACCGTGGATAGCCACGGCAGCCGCACGGGAGCGGATTGCGAAAGTCTGGCGGGATGGCGCAGAGCTCAACGCATGGCTGGGCCGCCACCTCGAGTCGGCTAAGTAATGAGCTGGACCCGCGTAATCCCCGGAAGGCCGCGGGCGATCTGAGACCACGACCGGCCCCGATCGGTGGAAGCGAAGAGATTTCCGTCCTCGGTGCCGAAAGCTGCCAGCGAACCGTTAGGAAATGCGTCGAGCCACAGGCTGTCGACGTTGTGGCTGAACCAGTCGGGTAACCCCTGCGTGGCGCGCTCGAACGAGCGGCCATCAACTGAGCTCCAGTACACCCCGCTGTGGCCTCCGCGCGGACCGTCTGCCGCTGAGACGAGGACCGTGTCGCCGCAGACGGTCACCCCTCGGCAGTAGCTGCCCTTGAGGCCTTCATGGCTCGCACTCCACGTGTCTCCCTTGTCCTGGCTCACGTTCAAGCCTTGCGCGCCCGCGGCATAGACCCGCCCGTGGCCTGTCGTCACGCGATGGATGTCCGTGCCGATGTCGATGGTCGGCTGCCACGACTCGCCGTGGTCTGATGAGCGGAGCACACCGCCGACATGGACGTTGACATAGACGGTGTCGCGGTCTTCGGTGATCGAGCGGGTTTCGGGAGGACCACCCCAGGGCGTGAACCACTGCTTTCGCCCAGGCGCGCGTTCAAACGATCGCACTCGCTCCACACCCTTGCCGGCGATCCGGTAGAGGTGGGCGTCTGATGTGCCGAGGATCACACCCGCGCGGGTGTCGGCGATGCAGTTTGCCCGCCACCCGCTGAGGTTTGCGACGTGGAACCACCAGTCGACGCCCGCCGTGTGCACCACCTCCTTGCCATCGAGGATCGCCCACAGCTCCGATCCCTCCGGCGCGATGGTCGTGACCTCGCGGCCGGCGTGCTCGATACCGAGAGCGTTGCCGGAGGCGTCGAAGCGGTGGAGGCCGTCTCGACGACCAGCTTCGGGTCCCAGCCACGTAGTCGGGCACCGGCGGAGTACGTGCTCTCGCAGAAGTCGAGGATGGCCGCCTCCGGCGACGCGCTCCGGCGGACGTCGTCGTACAGCAGCGCGAACTCGCCCAGGCCCACGTCCCACCGCGCCTGCGCTGGTTGGATCGCTTGCGCCTCGATGCCGTCGGGTTTGGGATAGGTGTAAGCGAAGAAAGCTGCTTGCGGGAATTGCCGGCTGCCGGGCCAGAAGCCGGCGCAGATCTGCTCGGCGTCGGCGCCCAACCGGTGGATGATGCCGGCATTCGGGGGCGGGTCGGCGGGCCGGCCGGAGAACCTGCTGTTGGCCAGGTCAAAGGTTCCCCAGAAGAAGTGGACCGGCGACGTTCTTCCACGAAACCTGGAGCGATGCTGCTTGAGGACCAGGTCGGTGTGCGACAGGACCCTGAAGAAACGATTCGCCCATTCCGGCTCGTATGCCGAGTGGACGGTGTCCTCCGCGAAGGGAATCGGATCGCTGACCTCGGACGGACTCGGTAAGAACCGGGCGACGATGCCGAGGCTGCTCAGGCTGGACATGAAGTCGGCGTAGAAGGCAGCGACCGGCCGCGCGGCCAAAGGCACCCGACGCATCTCGCCTCCGGTGGTCGTGATCAGAACCTGGTGGTCGAGCAGGTCGATGTCGACCTGGAATATGACGGGGCCGGACGCCATCGGCGTCGTTGTCAATCCGTGTGCGGTCAGGTACAGCGGAACGTTGGCCCATTGCGGCTCCAACGGCGTCAGCGAGAGCCTGACCTTGCCCACTATTTGCGTGACCATGTGCAGGGTCTCGAGGGTGTCGTTCCACTCGCCGTAGGGCAGCTCGGGCCATACGTCCACTCCGGTGACCCGCCCTATTGTGCTCACGTGCCCAGTTTACGGACAGCCGATTAGTCGCCAGTGAGGCCCGGGGGGGGTCAGCGGGCGCCGGCGCCTTCGAGGGGCGCGCCGCTGTCACTCGTGGGTGATGCCGGCGGTCGAGGTATGCCTGCCGCGGCGAGGATCTGGTCCTCATCGAGGGAGTCGTCCTTCAAAACCGCGCGGGCAAGGTTGTCGAGCTGCGTGCGGTGCTCGGTGAGCAGCCGCAACGCGTCCGCATAACACTCGTCGGCGATTCGCTTGACCTCGGTGTCGACGTCACGCGCCGTTGCCTCGCTGTAGGGGCGCGCCAGCCCGAACCCGGAGCCCGCGCCGTCTTCCGCGAACGCGAGCGGCCCGATCTTTGGTGACATGCCCCACCTCACCACCATCTCGTGGGCGATCTGGGTCACCTGCTGGAGGTCGTTGGCCGCGCCGGTGGACACCGTCGTGTAGACGAGCTGCTCCGCCGCGCGCCCGCCGAGGGCGCCCACGATGCGGGCCCGAAGGTAGTCTTCGCCGTAGTTGACGCGATCCGCGATCGGGTTCGAAACGGTCACCCCGAGCGCTCCGCCGTGCGGAATTATCGTGACTTTGCGCACGGGATCGGCCCCAGGCACGAGCAAGCCAAGCAGGGCATGCCCTGACTCGTGATACGCGATGCGTTCGCGATCGCCGGGCGACAGCACCAGGTGACGCTCGGTGCCAAGCAGGATTCTGTCAATCGCTTCGAAGAAGTCGGCCGACGTAACTGTTGTCTCTCCCTTCCGAGCGGCACCGAGCGCTGCCTCGTTGACCAGGTTGCGGAGGTCCGCGCCGACCAGGCCCGGGGTGGCGCCGGCGATCTCATCCAGGTCGACATCCGGGGCGAGCGGCACCTTTGCCGAGTGGATCTTGAGGATCGCGGCGCGACCCCGCCGGTCTGGTGGCTGAAGTGTCACCCGCCGGTCGAACCGACCCGGCCGCAGGAGGGCCTGGTCCAGCACGTCGGCCCGGTTGGTGGCCGCGAGGACGATCACGCCCTTGCCAGGCTCGAAGCCGTCCATCTCGGTGAGGATCTGGTTGAGCGTCTGCTCCTGCTCGTCGTTGCCGCCGATCCGGAGGCCGGCGCTCCGGCTCCGGCCGATGGCGTCCAGCTCGTCGATGAAGATGATCGCCGGCGCTGACTGGCGAGCCTTCATAAAGAGGTCGCGCACGCGCGAGGCGCCGACCCCGACGATCGCTTCGACGAATTCCGAGGCCGACTGGCTGAAGAACGGGACCTTCGCCTCGCCCGCGACCGCACGCGCCAGCAGCGTCTTGCCGGTGCCAGGGGGACCGATCAGCAGGACGCCCTTGGGAACCATGCCCCCCAGACGTTCGTACTTCTGCGGGTCGCGCAGGAAGTCGACCAGCTCTTCGAGCTCCTGCTTGACCTCGTCGATGCCGGCGACATCTGCGAACGTTGTGCCTGGCGTCTCGGGGTTGTAGAGCCGGGCCCTGCTCTGACCGAAAGAGCCGAGCAAGCCGCCTGTGCCGCCGGCGCTTCCGATCCGCCTGAAGATGTACAGGACTCCGAGCACGATCAGCAATGTCGGCCCGAAGCTGAACAGAAGGGTTTCCCAGAATGGCGGTGGCGGGTTCTCGGGCTTGGCGTTGATGGTCACGCCGTGCTGCTCGAGCAGCGGTTCCAGGCTGTCATCGGCGAACGACGGCCGCTGGGTGGTGAAGTGAGTGGCGCTGACGCCGGTGCTGGTCTCTTTCACGGGAGTCTTGGTCACGCCCGTTATGGAATCGCCAGTGGTGGTCACGCTGGTCACATTGCCCTGAGCCACCTGCTCCTTGAAGACGTCGTAGGGCAGCGTGACGGTCGTCGGCTGGGCAGCCGCGAACAACAGATTGCTGACCACGATGTTGGCGAGCAGGAGGATGCCGAGGCTCACCCACAAGCGAACCGACCGCATCGGATTGGGGGGCGGCGCTGGTTTGGTCGCAGGCTTATTCGTCGCCACTGGCGTCTAGAGGTTAGACCCGTTCGGGCGGGCCTGTGCGATCAGGCTCCCGCCGGCAGCTGACGGCGCTCCCCCTCCGACAGCGCGGCCAACCGAGAGAGCTGGTCTTCCTGGATGTGGAGGTCGAAGACCTCCTCGATCACCGTGGCCCATCCGTGGATGAAGTACCGCCAGCCATCGTGGACCCGCAGCCCGCGCTCCACCCGCTGCCCCAGCGCCTGCCTCAGAAACTGCAGCTCGCCCCGATAGTTGACCTCCCACACGATCCCGTTCGCCGGGAACAAGGCTGCATTTGATACCGGCGAGCCAGGGGTGTCCTTGCCCATGCCGGTGGCGTTGATCAGCAGCGAGCCGGCGGGCAGATCGCCCATCAGCTCGTCGTTGAGAAGCGGGTCGGCGTTGCGGATGTATGCGACCTCAGCCAAAGCGTTGACACTGGCATGAATCGCTCGCATCGCATCGAGCCGCCCCTGGCTTCGATTCACCACCGTGATGCGTGTCCGCCCGAGGAGGTGGAGCGTGATCGCGATAGCCGACCCTCCGGCGCCGAGACACAGCACCTCGCCCGCCGTCTTTTGAAAGTGATCCACAGGTAGAAATTCATCGAGAGAGCGGCTGGCGGAAACCAGGTCCGTCGCCCGCGCGCAGAGCATCCCGTCGCGCTTGGACAGGCACGAAGTTTCGCCGCACAGGAGCGAGCTCTCGTCGATTTGATCGAACAGGTCGCGGCACGCTTCGAAGAGGTCGATCTTGTGGGTGGTGATGAGCGCGCCGCGTTCGTGCTCATCGGTCTTGATGCGCCCCACGAGGCTTCGGTATTCCTCCCGCGGCGCATGTATGGGCAGGTCGTGGCCCACGAGTCGCACATCGCGCAGGCCGAGCTCTTTCGCCCACGCGGGAAACAGCCGCGTGGCTGCCGACTGTCCTGTGGTGACGCCTACGAAGCTGAGGCGTTCCAGATCAGGTGGCGAGAGTTCGCGCCGCTCGGCGCGCGTGTTCCCGATATGCGGCCTCGAAGAGCTCCTCCGACCTCCGCCTGCCAACCTCGGCCGCGCTGGTGATGACGGGCGGCATCTTGCCGGCGGCCACGAGTAGCTCGGCGGTGCGGACCTTGATCGCGTCGGCCACCGCAATCGCGGCGAGGGTGGAGCCTGGACCGACCGGGGTCTCGGCCAGGCCTTCGAGGCGCATGAGCGCATCGCCCGCGGGCGTGCACAGGTCGATGACGATGTCCGCCTCATCGAGCAAACGAGAGCCGACCTCTGGCTCTACGTCGCCGGCCTGCGACTGCGCCACGGAGGTGACGGCGATCACCGGCAAGCCACGGCGCCGAGCCCCGCGCGCCATCTCCACGACCACCGCGCCGAGCCCGCTGGCGGAGAAAACGATCAGGGCATCTTTCGGCGCGAACTGGAAGTTGGCGAGGATCACCTCCGCCAGGCCGGACGTGCGCTCGATGAACATCGCCTGCCGCTGGCCGTTGGCCCCGACGACCTGCGTGTGGAAGGTCATGGAGAGCTCGACGATTGGATGAAAGCCAGGGTATGAACCGTAGCGGGGAAACATCTCCTCCACCGGGATTCGGGAATGGCCGGTGCCGAAAAGGTGAACGAGTCCCTCCGCCGAGATTGCCTCGGCGCAGACCTGGCTCGCCCGCTCGATCGCATCGGACTGCGTGCGCTCGATCTTTTCGAGAATCTCGATGCCCGCCTTGATCCAGCCCGAGCCTGCATGCATCGACGTCAGCCCGCGACCGCTGAGTCGACCTCGACCGGTTCCCAGCGTCCGCTCTTCATTGACCCGTAAGCAGCATCCAGGACGCAGTTGACGACATAGCCGTCGGTGAAGTTCTCGCGTGGCTGCTTGCCCTCGACGAAGCACTCCACGAAGTGGCGCATCTCTTCGTGGTATCCGTAGACCCTCGCCTCATCCGGAATCGGGAACACCCAGCCGACGTCAGCGTCGGCCTTTTCCATCAGGTATCCCGCCGGCTGTTGCAGGAAAGCGCGGATCCTCGTCGATGTCGTGCCGTAGACCTCGTTGCGCAGCTCCATTCCGCCCTTCGCCGTCCAGGATGCCTCAGTCAATGAGGTCCTGCCATCCTCGAGGCGAAGCAGCAGCACTGCATTGTCCTCGCCTGTGGTCTTGTCCTGATGGACGAGAGTGGCGCCCCACGCGAACACGTCCTTGATGCGGTTCTCCTTGCCGAAGAAATACCGAGCAGCCTCGATGGTGTGACAGCCCATGTCCAGCAGCGCCCCGCCGCCGGCCATCTCCGCATCCCAGAAGTGGGGCGCGTGCGGACCCGAGTGCGCCTCGCGTGCGCGCACGGTCAGCACGCTGCCGATGCCGCCACTTTCGATCATGGCCCGCGCCCGCATCACGTCCGGCGAGAACACCTCTGTTTCCGCGTAACCGTGCATGACTCCGGCATTGCGCACGAGCTTCACCATCTCCGCGGCCTCGGCGCCGCTGCGAGCAAGGGGCTTGGTGCACACGATGGCCTTGCGGGCTTCGGCCGCCGCGCGGACAGCCGGAAGATGCAGGTGATTCGGCAGGCCGATCACGACGAGCTGGACCTCCTTGTCCGCGCACAGGTCTTCCATGCTGCTGTACTGGTGCGGCACGCCATAGCGGCGTCCGAACTCGCCGGCCCGCTCTTTTGAGCGCGAGTAGTTGGCGACGACCTGGGTGCCCGGGACATCACGCAGCCCGTCCATGTAGAAGTCGGCCACGAACCCCGACCCGAGCATTCCGATCCCGACCACGTCGCGCAAAAGATTAGCCTACGGATGGAGCGGCTTCGGCCGCGCACAGAGCGGCGCCGATCGCCCCTGCCCAGATGCCAAGCTCCGCGCCGACGATGTCGATGGCCGCGATGTCGGTGATGAACACCCTTCGCCTCAGCTCTTCACGCATCGGCTCGAAAAGGATGTCTCTTGCGGCCGCCACCCCGCCGCCGACCACCACGCGGTCGACGCCGAGCAGCACGACCACGTTGCTCACCCCGATGCCGAGGTTACGACCAGCCGCGGTCAGCCCGTCCCGGGCGCGCCGGTCGCCGGCGCGGGCCGCCTGCACAGATTCGGCGACGGTCGGACGCCCGCACGCGGCGACGATCGCGTCCGCCTTGGCCAGCGTCTCCAGGCAACCCCTGTTGCCACACCCGCACAGGGCGCCGTCCGCCACGACCGTCTGATGGCCGAACTCTCCGCCGGTGCCGTCGCGGCCCATGTAGAGCGATCCTTCCAGGATCAGCCCACCGCCGACCCCGGTGCCGAGCGTGATGCCCAGCATCGAGTCCACGCCCCGACCGGCGCCGAGGCGGTGCTCGGCCAGCGTGAAAGCCCTCGCGTCGTTGATCAGTCGTGTGGGTGCGAGCACCGCGGCGCTCACCTGCGCCGCAACCTGGACGCCGGCCCAGGTCCCCGGCACGTTGGGAATGAACCTGGTCGCGCCGGTTACGGGGTCGTATAGGCCCGGCACGCCCACGCCGACCGATGCGATCCTGCCCGCGGGGTGGACCGAGTCCCCGGCCAGCGCGATGAGTTGTTCGACGACGCTTTGCTCACCTCGGCTGGTGTCAGTGGGCACCTGACCGGTGTCCATGACGCGCGGGAGGGGTCCGTCTGTTTCGAGCACGACCCACTTGATGTTGGTCCCACCGAGGTCCAGACCGAGATGCACGCCGGTCAAGCTACCCTCGAACCGGCCGCCGCGGACACGGCCCTTATAGTGCCACCCATGTCCGAGTCAACGGTTGTCACCGTCCTCGGACCGATCGCGCCCGACCAGCTCGGCGTGACCGACGCTCACGACCACCTGTTCCTAAGCACCCCGGCACTTCCAGGCCAGGAGTTCGATGACACCGACCACGCGATCGAAGAGGTCCGCGCCGCCAAGCGCAGCGGGCTGCAAGCTATCGTCGAGGTCACGCCCATCGGTCTGGGTCGCCGACCGGCGGAAATGCGCGCGGTCGCCGAGGCCACCGGCGTGAATATCGTGGCCGCGACCGGGTACCACCGCGACGCCCACTATCCGCCCGGCCACTGGGTGCGCGAGGCCAGTGTGGAGCTCCTCGCCCAGCGCATCCTCGCCGACCTCACAAAAGGGATGCACCCGGACGACTGGCTGTCCGCCGAACCTCTCGATCCAGCCCGTGCCGGTGTCATCAAGGCCGGGACGTCTTATCAGCACATCTCCCCTCTCGAGGAGCGCCGGCTGGTGGCGGCGGCGATGGGCCATCGAGAGACCGGGGCGCCCATCCTCGTCCACGCGGAGATCGGCACCTGCGGGCACGCGATCATCGATCTGCTCGTCCGAGAGGGTGTCCGCCCTGGGCGCGTCATCCTCGCGCACCTCGATCGCAATCCCGACCTGGAGCTGCACGCCGAGCTCGCCGAGCGCGGTGTCACCCTCGAGTACGACACCCCGGGCCGGATCAAGTACCGCCCGGACAGCCAGCTGCTCGACCTCATTGGCGGCATGGTCGAAGCCGGTCTCGGCGACCGACTGCTGCTCGGCCTGGACCTCGGGCAGCGGGATTATTTCCGGACGTACGGCGGAGGTCCCGGATTGATCTACATGATGGGAACGTTCGTGCCGCGTCTGCGCAAGCGCATCGGATCGCCGGCAAGCGAGAAGATCGTCACCGACAACGCCGCCGGCGTTTTCGCCTGGTCGTGGAAATGAATCAGCGGTTCGACGTCATGGTCGTGGGGGCGGGTTCAGCAGGCAGCTCGGCGGCCATCAGCGCGGCACGCCGTGGGGCACGGACGCTGCTCATCGATCGCCTTCCGTTTCTTGGCGGCACTTCGACCGCCGTCCTCGACACCTTCTATGCCTTCTACACGCCAGCGGAGAGACCGCGGCGCGTGGTGGGTGGAATCGGATGGGAGGTGACCGAGCGCCTCAGCGCGGCGGGCGTGGCGTTCGAGCGGCCGAACACATATGGCGCGGGCACCGGGGTCACATACGACCCCGAAGCCCTCAAGGTCGTGTGGGAGCGGCTGGTCGAGGACGCGGGGATCGAGGTCTTACTGCACACGTGGGCCACCGGCGTCCAGATGCGTGATGGCCGAATCCGTGCGGTGCGCCTGTGGAACAAAGGAGGCGAGACGGTCGTGGAGGCAGGCGTGGTGGTGGACGCCTCGGGCGACGCGGACCTCTGCGCAATGGCCGGTGTGCCCTACGACGACGCCCGCTCGACGCCGAACCTGCAATCGCTGTCAACGATCTTCCGTGTCGCCAACGTCGAAATGGACCGCGCCGCCAAGCTGCCCAAGCCTGACCTCTGGGCTTTGATGCGGAAGGCCGCGGAGAGCGGAGGCTATCGTCTACCCCGCCTCGAGGGTTCATGGCATCGGACTCCCTATGCGGGGGTCGTGACCGTCCACATGACCCGCATCCCCAACGTCGACGCCACCGACCCGCGCCAGCTGACCCGCGCCGAAATCGAAGGCCGGCGCCAGGTGCAGGAGTATCACCGCTTCCTCCGCGATCAGGTGCCTGGCTTCGAACGATCGGTCGTCGTCGCCACCAGTCCCGCCATCGGTGTGCGCGAGAGCCGGCGCGTGGTCGGCGATTACCGCCTCACCCGAGATGACGTCCTCGAGGCTCGTCGCTTCGACGACGAGGTTGCGCTCTGCGGCGCTCCGATCGAAGACCACTTGGCGGGTACGGGAACGACGTGGACATACGTGCCCCAGGCCGGGGTCTATGGCATCCCGTTTCGCTGCCTTCTGCCGAGCACAGTCGAAGGCATGCTCGTGGCCGGCCGCTGCTTCTCGGCCACCCATGACGCCCATGCGTCGGCGCGATCGATGGCGACGTGCATGGCGATGGGCCAGGCGGCAGGCACGGCAGCGGCGCTGGCGGTCGCATCCGGCGGGACGCCGCGATCGATCGAGGCCGCCGTCTTGCGCACCCGCCTGGCGGAGGACGGCGCGCTGCTGGACCCATACGAGCCGGTCGGCGACTAGTCGGATTCCGCACCTTTGGGCCCAAACGGGCGCATGGAACCCGCGGATTCGGGGTTTTCGGCGCCAAACGTGCGGAACTCCCGATGGGGGCTAGCTCGCGCTGACCCCGGCGACCGCCATCACCTGGCGGACCCGTTCGACCGCGAGCTCTGCATCCCGCAGCAACCCGGCGGTGTCGGCGAGCACGAAAAGCTCGGCCAGGTGCACCGCCGAGCGGCCGCTCTCGAGGCCTCCAACCATCCGGAAGTGGTCCTGGTGCCCGTTGAGATAGGCCATGAACACGATTCCCGTCTTGTAATAAAAGGTCGGCGCCCCGAAGGCATGCCGCGCGAGGGGGACCGTCGGCTGCAGGATCTCGTCGAACTTCTCTGCGTTGCCAGAGTCGAGGGCGATGAGTGCCGCGGATGCGGCCGGCGCGATCAGGTCGAACGCGCCGAGCAAGGCGTCACTGTAGCGCTGGCCGTCGCCGGCGATGGTGGTCGGGTAATCGAAGTCGTCACCGGTGAACATGTGCACGCCGTCCGGCAGACGGCGCCTCATGTCGATTTCGCGTCGCTGATCCAGCAGCGACAGCTTCAGCCCTTCCACCTTGTCGCGGTTGGCGGTTATGACCTCCAGGCACGCGGCCATGGCCGCGTCCAGGTTGGAGTGCCCCCAGTAGCCTGCGAGCGCGGGGTCGAACACCTCGCCCAACCAGTGGATCAAGGCCGGCTGCCGGAGCTGCGAGAGCACATGACCATAGACGCGCGCGTAGTCGTCCGGTGCCCGAGCAACCCGCGCCAGCTCGCGGCTCGCCATGATGACGACCTGGCCGCCCTGCTCCTCCACGAAGCCGCACTGCTCCTCGTACGCGGCTTCGATGTCGCGCAGGCTGCGGGCGGACCCAGGCGCGAGCTGGTCGGTCTGCGCGCCGCAGACGATCCGGCCGCCGACCGCCTTGGCCTCGGCAACCGAGCGCTTGATCAGCTCCTTGGCAGCGTCCCAGTCGAGCCCCATCCCGCGCTGCGCCGTGTCCATGGCCTCCGCGACTCCGAGCCCATAGCTCCAGATATGGCGGCGGAAGGCGAGCGTGCGCTCCCAATCGATCGCGGCGGGCGAGACGGGGCTGACGTCGGCGAACGGGTCGGCGACAACGTGCACGGCGGCGTACGGGATTCGCGAACTGCACGCGGGGCCGCTTTCGGCGTAAAGAAACTCGCCTTTGACCGGGTAGATGTAAACGGCGCCGTCCGCACGCGGCAAACGCACCAGGTCACCCAACCTCAGATGTCTTTGGCCTTGCGCATCGCCGCGATCTCCTCAGCCGTGCAGCCAAGCTCCGTCAGCACCTCCTCGGTGTGCTCGCCGAGCTCGGGCGGCGTGCGGCGAAGGGTCGCCTCACCCGAGCTGTACCGCACGGGATGCTTGAGCACCCGCACATGGCCGGCCCGCGGGTGGTCGAACTCGAGAACCGGGGCGATGTGCTGGACAGCGACGTCCTCGAAGGTCTCTTTCAGGCTGTTGACCGGTGCACACCAGACATCGTGGGCTCGAAGGAGCTCGACCCACTCGGCGGTCGGCCGGCGGCGGAAATACCGATCGAGCGCGGCACGAATCTCGTCGCGCTTCGTGAACGCGATGCTCGGATCTTCGTAAGGCGCCAGCTCCGCCGGGCTGCCGAGAACCTCGCTGATCGCTTTGATCGGCGCCATCGAGATCGCCAGGTGGCCGTCAGACGTGGCGTAAAAGCCGTACGGCACCGAATGAAAGGTGTCAGCGACCCGATTCTTCGGCCGCTTGATCTTCGTGCCGTTCAGGTGATAGACGACCGGCTCCGTCTGCAGGTCGAGCGCGGCCTGCATCATCACCAGCTCGACCCGCTGGCCCTCGCCGGTGCGAGCGCGATGCACGAGCGCGCCGAGAATCCCCATCGCCAGAAGGCTGGCGCTGTGCTGGTCCACGACCGCGGCAGCCGACACGGTCGGGCCTTCGCCTTCCGTCCCGGTGTTCGCGCCCAGGCCGGAGATGGCCTGGATGAGGAGGTCCTGGCCGGGCAGGTGGCTGTACGGGCCGTCGCTGCCGTAACCCGAACCGGACGCGTACACGATTCGAGGATTGATCTTGCGCAGGTTTTCATAGCCAAGGCCCAGGCGGTCCATGACGCCGGGCCGAAAGTTCTCGACGACCACGTCGGCTGTCTTCACGAGACGTTTGGCGATGTCGACGCCACGCTCGCTCTTGAGGTTCAGCGTGACGCTGCGGACGTTGCGGTTGGCAAGCAGGAAGAATGCGCTGACCCCGCCCAGGAAGGTCTCGGCCCCCGCCCAGCTTCGCTCCCAGGCGCCGCGGCCGGGCGGCTCGATCTTGATGACGTCCGCAGCCATGTCGGCCAGGTACTGGCACGCGGCAGGGCCGAGCAGAAACTGTGTGAACGCGACGATGCGCACGCCCGCCAGCAGCTGGAGACCGGGCTGCTCCATCAGTGCACGAGCTGCATGATGTGCGTGGCCACCGCGACGAGCTCGCCCTTCTGATTCTTGACCTCGATCTTCGCAATCGTGCGTTCGCGCACGCGCTCGATGCTCTCGATCTCGTAGTCGACGGTGATCGTGTCCCCGAAGTAGACCGGCTTCAAGAAGCGCACGCGGTCATAGCCGACAGAAACCATCGGCCGGTCGAAGTCCTTGAGAATCTGCGTCGACGCCGCCGACGTGTAGCCGAGTATCAGCGTCCCATGGGCAACTCGATGCCCGAGGCTCGTCTTGCTCGAGTACTCCTCGTCGACGTGGTTCGGATCGAGGTCGCCGGTGATGCCGGCGTAGAGATAGACGTCCGACTCGCTCACAGTCTTACTGAAGCTTGTGCGCAAACCGATGGAGATGTCGTCGATGCTGTCGCCGCTCACCACCACGAGCTCCCCGCGCTGATGCCGCCGTCGACGTAGACGGTCTGGCCCGTGATGAACCGCGCCCCATCGGAGGCGAGGAAGGCGACGACGTCGGCGACGTCCTCCGGCGTGCCGAGTCGCCGCAGCGGCGTGTGCTCGATCGTGGCGGCGACCCGCTCCGGGAACTTCTCCATATAGGCCATCGTGAGCGGTGTCTTGATGATGCCCGGTCCGACTGCATTGACGTTCACGCCTTTCGGTCCCCATTCGACCGCCAGGCTGCGCACGAGGCCCGAGACGCCCGCCTTGGTGGCCGCATACGCGGCACGCAGGTTCATGCCGTGGATCGCAGACAGCGAGCTGGTCACGACGACACGGCCGCCCGGCCTGGCAAAGAGAAGCGGCCCGAACACCTGGCACGTCACGAACACGCCGTAGAGGTTGGTGTGGATCATCTCCCACAGCGCCTCGTCCTCCAGCTCCAACGCCTGGATGCGTGTGTTGACGCCCGCGTTTGGAATCAGGATGTCGAGGTTCCCAAGTCGATCGCGAACGGCTTTCAGAGCGTCGCTGTCTCGCACGTCGGCCATCTCGACGCTGGCGAGCGAATCTTCGTTGAACTCCTTGCGAAAAGCCTCGACCTGGTCTTTCGCCTTTCCGATTGCGATGACCCTCGCACCATCCCGGCGCAGTGCGCGAACAATCGCGAGGCCGATTCCGCGCGTGCCCCCGGTGACGAGAGCGGTCCGGCCCTCGAGGCTCACGATGCGGCTTTGATGGGCACGGCGGAGAACGGCTTCAGGATGTGCTCTGCGAAGAGCTCTAGCTGGCGCTCATCGGCGGTCATCGTGTGCAGGAATATCTCCTCGACGCCGGCGTCGATGCGTTCCTGGATGCGGCGCTGGATGTCGTCGATCGTGCCGGTAAGGTACACAGCCTCGATGTAGTCCCACGGACGCTCGTCCGATACGACGCCGAGCATGTATCGCTTCTGCTCGGCGACGGCCGCCTCGCGGGAGGCCTGCTCGCTCAGCCAGCAGAAATTCTCGTGCGCGACCGTGAATTTCTTCTGGCCTCTCGACGTGCCACGGCGCGCGAGCTCGGTGTCAATCACAGTGAGGTCTTCTTTCATCTGCTTCGGATGCGACGTCGGCCGGACGATCCATCCATCCCACCGGCAGATCCGGTCCAGCACGTTGGGCGACATCTCCGCCTTGTCGGGAGAGGCCTCATGCGCGTACTGCTGGCCGCCCGCCACCCACACCGGCGGCGCCTGGCTCAACGGCTCGACGGTGATGTCGTTCATCCGGTAGTACTTGCCCTCGAAGCTGACATGGGCGCCGCTCAGGAGCTTCATCGAGGCCTCGAGGACCTCATCGGTGCGGGCGCCGCGCTGCTGGCGGGTGCTGCCGGTGGACTCGAACTCGGGCCCGTACCAGCCGGTGCCGATCCCATAGACAAATCGGCCGCCGCTGAGGTGCTGGAGGGTCGCGATCTCCTTGGCGAGCAAGACCGGCTGCCGCGTCGGCAAGACGAGGACCGACGTGCCGAGCTTGACGCGGCTCGTCACCGCGGCCACGTGCGCCAAGGTCATCATCGGCTCGGTCCAGCTGACGCGGTAGAACCTCGCCGCGGTCAGCAGGTGATCGGTGATGAAGAGCGAGTCGAAGCCGAGCTCCTCCGCTTTGACCGCAAAACGGCGGACCTGGTCGCCGTGCCTGGCGTCCTGGCCGGGCAGGAGATACGAGGGAACGAAAACGCCAACCTTCATGCGGGGACCTCCGCGAACTGTGATCTCTCGCTTGCCGGCCTGCCCTCGAACAGGTCGCGGCCGGCGACGAGCGCGTGAATCTTGGCGTCGGCGATCGACCGGGCGAGCATCCAGAAGCCGCAGTCCGGGTGAACGTAGGCGATGCGTTCGGCGCCGCCGAGGATGTCCGCAGCGGTCTGGATCCGGTGTGCGACCTCGTCCGGCTTTTCAACCACGGTGGTCTTGATGTCGATCACGCCCACGCCCAGCTTCAGCTTCGGATTGATGTCGCGCAGGACCTCGAGGTCGCCATAGCCGGGACGCGCGAGCTCCAGCACCACGTGGTCGGCGCGCAACAGGTCGAAGAACTTCACCAGCCTCGCCCAGCTGCCTGCCTGGATGCGCTGGCCGCCGTAGTTGCCGAAACACAGATGGACGGCCGGCTTGTTCGGGACCGCGTCGAGGATGCGGTTGATCGCTTCCGCGGCCAGCTCCGCGTCCTCGGGCCGTCCCGGGAGGTTGGCCTCGTCGACCTGGACGCACGCCGCGTCGATCGCTCGTACTTGCGCGGCAAGGACGTCGGCGAGCGCGAATGTGAGGGCCGACTGGTCGCGATAGTGCGTGTCGAGGAGCATGCGCGCGAGCATGTAAGGGCTGGTCATCGTGAACTTGATCGGGCGCATGCTGAGCGCTGCCACCCGCTCATACGCCTCGACGAGGTTGAGGGTGCCTTCACCGACCGGCCCTTCGACCACCGCGGCCGGGCGCTTCCGGAAGCCGAGATGCGCCTGCGATCGAAAGAGGTCGATGTCGGCCCGGCGGATGTCGGAGCGGATCCCACCCATCTGCCGCACGAAGTACTCGATCATCCCGTTCGTCTCCGGGTGGTTGGGGTCGAAGCGATACAGCTCGCCATCGACCACGAGGTCGATGCCGGCGAGCTCCTGGAGGTGCAAGACCACCGCGGTCGCGTCTTTCAGCGCCTGCTCGCCGGGGTTCGCGACCAGCCATGACGGAATCGGATAGCTGCCGACCAGGGTCGTGAGGATGCGTGGGGCGCTCACGGTTCCTGGACGTACTGGATGAGCACGCCGTCGGGACGCAGCGGATCGACAAGGCCGACCACGGTGCCTCTCGAGCCACTGTGTGGAGCGCTGTCGATGGCCACGAATCCGTGGCGCGAGGCCTCGGCCAGGGCCGCCGACACGTCATCGACCTTCAACGCCAGGTGGTGGATGCCCTCGCCCCGCTCGGCGATGAACCTGCCGACGGAGGTCTTGTCGCCACGCGGCTCGAGTAGCTCGACGGCCACCTGGCCCTCACCGAAGAAAGCCACGCGCACATCCGGGTGGCTCTCCTCGCCGCGGAACTCGAGGCCCAGCCCGGTTTCGAAGTGCTGGCGCGCCTTCTCGATCGACCTGACCGCCCATCCGAGATGGTGGATGGCGGGCACGCTAGCGTGTCTTCCACACAAGCTCTGATTGACCCGCGATGGCCACGGCCATAGTATGGGGCAATGACGGAAATCCATTTCCATCTGTCTCTGCGCGAAGGCCGCGTTGGCTAAGCAGCGACCGGCCACGCCGGCCAGGTCAGCCAACGGTCGCTCCCCGGCGACCATGCGCCGGCTCCCCATTCTGTCCGACGTGGCGCGTCAGGCCGAGGTTTCGCTGACCACCGCCTCGCGAGCCCTCGACCCCGACAGCGACCACCCGGTCAGCGAACGCACCCGCGCACGCGTCGTCGCCGCCGCTACGCGGCTCTCCTACCGGCCCAACCCCATGGCCCGCGCCCTACGCACGCGGCGAGTCCCGACCATCGCAATCGTCGTCCACGATGTGAGCGATCCCTACTTCGCGGAAATCGTCCGCGGCGCGACGGCGGCGGCATCTGTCCGGGGTTTCCTCACCGTCGTCTGCAGCAGCGACCGCGTGCCAGCAACCGAGCTGCGTTATGTGGAGATGCTCTGCGAAAGCCGTGTCTCAGGCGTGATCTTTGCGGGAGGCGGTCTCGAAGAACCGCACTACCACCACACCATGAGCGGCTATGCGCGCAGCATCGCGCACTACGGAGGCGCCATTGTCGCCCTGGCTCCCCGATCGGAGCGATGGCCCGCCGAGCTGCCCGACAACCGGGCCGGCGCCCGCATGGTGACCGAGCACCTGGTCTCGCTGGGCCACTTTCGTATCGCCATGATCAGCGGCCCCGCGACCCTGCGCACAAGCCGTGAACGTGAGTTCGGCTACGCGCAGGCCATGAAGACAGCGGGCCTTGAGCCGTCGATCGTCCGCGCCGACTTCACCGTCGGCGGCGCTGCGCAGGCCGTGACGCGCCTGCTCGCGAACGGTTCGCCCACGGCCGTGTTCGCCGCCACCGACACGATGGCCCTCGGCGTGTTGTCGGAGCTGCGCCGGTTGGGCATCGACGTCCCCACCGAGGTATCGGTGGCGGGCTTCGACGACATTCCGGGTCTCGAGTTCATGCACCCGGCCCTGACCACGGTCCGCGTCCCGATGGCTGAGCTCGGCGCCGCCGGGGTCGCGCGGCTGCTGCGGCAGCTCGACGGCGATGACACGGCGACCCGGACCCAGATCCATCCGGTCGAGCTCGTGGTCCGCGAGAGCACTGGCCGCGCGGCCGCCGTTCGGCCTGCGGGTTAGCCGGTTGGGCGGCGTGTCCTCAACCCGCCGAGCGTCAACCACCGGCGTCGTGTCAGCCTAATCGGAGGAAGGCAGATGGCATACGACAGGAAGCAGGGCCAGCACAAGGTCGCGCAATCGAGCCGCGCCGATTATCGAGTCGAGGTGGGTCGCGCGGAAGTGCCCGTCGGGGCGGCGCGATCATTCGTGATTCTCGACCCGGCCCGTGCGGCGACCCTGAAAGCCTGGACCGCGACGCTCATCCCCGCCGCCGGACGCCGGCCCGATGCAGCGAGCGTCGGGGCCGCGGAATACATCGATGCCACGGTGCACTCGGTGCCGTCGATACGATCCGCGCTCATCCACGGGATCGACGAGGTCGAGCGGCTCGCGCGCGACGAAACCGGAATGAGCTTTGCCGAATGCTCGCCCGCGGCGCGCGAGCAGCTGCTCCGGCAGTTTCAGGCGGCCGACGACACTGACGCGTTCAGCATGGTCAACGACTTCACATACGAGGCGTACTACGGCCACCCGGACGTGCTCGCCGCGATGGAAGCGGAAAACGGATGGCGCGGCATCGGACCGATGACGGGCAGCGAGATGGGCCCTTTCGACCGTTCGCTGCTCGCGCGCGTGCGCACGATGCCGCCGCGATACCGCACCGTCGAGGCCGAGAAGGGAGCCGAGAGGTGACCCGCGAGGCAACCGCGGACGTCCTCGTCATCGGTTCAGGGGCCGCCGGTGCCGCACTTTGCAAGCGCCTGTCGGAGAAGGGCGCGAAGGTCGTCTGCCTCGAGCAAGGCGATTGGATCGATCGCGCACGGCTGCCCAAAGCCCATGTCGACTGGGAGGTGCGGGGCCGCCGTCACTGGGCCGCCAACCCCAACGTGCGGCGTTGGCCATCCGACTATCCGGTGAGCAGCGAAGGCGAAGACCCGGTGGACGTATACATGTACAACGCCGTCGGCGGGAGCCAGGTCGGGTTCGCCGGCAACTACTGGCGCATGGCGCCATCCGATTTTCGCGTGCGCACGCTGGACGGGGTGGCGGTCGACTGGCCGTTCGACTACGAGGAGCTCGCGCCCTATTACACGATCAACGAGGCCGAGGTCGGCGTGGCCGGCCTGGCGGGCGACCCGTGCGGTCCGCCGCGAGAGGCCCTTCCGAATCCGCCGGCGCCGATAGGCCGGCCGGGGCAGCTGCTCGTGGATGCTTACGAGAAGCTCGGGTGGTACTGGTGGCCGACCGAGCAGTCCATAACCACACAGGCCTACCGAGGCCGGCCCGCCTGCATCAACCTCGGCTGGTGCACATTCGGATGTCCGCAGGGGTCGCTGTCGACCGCCGACCTGACGTACTGGCCGGGCGCGCTCGCGAATGGAGTCGACTTGCGTACGAACGCGCGGGTGCGCGAGATAGTCATCGGCCCCGACGGCCGGGCACGCGGCGCGCGCTACTACGACCAGGAGGGCGCCCTCCAGGAGGCGCACGCCGCCGTGACCGTCGTCGCATGTGGCGGCCTTGGCACGCCGCGGTTGCTCCTGATGTCGACATCGGCTGGCCATCCCGATGGACTGGCCAACTCGAGCGGACTGGTCGGAAAGAACCTGATGGTGCACGTGCAGAGCTTCGCGAGCGGGCTCTTCGACGATCCAGTCGACGGCTGGAACGGGACGTGGGGCGGCACGGTGTCGACTCGCCAGTTCTACGAGACCGACCCCGCGCGGGACTACGTGCGCGGCTTCATCATGAGCGGTTGCCGCGGCTGGTCGGCTCTGAACCTGGCTCTGCAGCTCGCGCCCTGGGGCTCGGGACATCACCAGGCCTTCGACGAGCACATCAACCATGAGATCTCGCTGTACCTGTGCGGCGAGGATCTGCCCGAAGAGTCGAACCGCGTCGAGCTCGACTGGGCCCACCTCGACGCCTACGGGATGCCAGGCGTGGTCACCCATCACGAGCTGAATGAGAACAGCCGAAGGCTAGGGCGCGACATGATCGCGCACGCGCGCCAGGTGCTCGATGCCGCCGGCGCGAAGAGCGTCCGCGACTTCGGCCTCGCCCCGATCTGGGGATGGCACCTGCTCGGCACAGCGCGGATGGGGGACGATCCCAAGACGTCAGTGGCGGATCGCTTCAACCAATCCCACGACGTCCCCAACCTGTTCATCGCCGACAGCAGCAGCATGCCTACCAGCGCCGGGGTCAACCCGAGCTCCACCATCCAGGCGCTGGCGTTGCGCTGCGCCGATCACATATGGGAGCGCCGGCGCGACTGGAACGGCGCCGGGTGAGGTGAGCGAAACGAGCCAGGGCTCGGACGCCGAGCACTCGTACGTCGGCAGGCCGATACGGCGGCGCGAGGACCTACCCCTGGTCACGGGTCGGGGCCGCTTTGCGGCGGACGTCCACTTTCCGGATCTCTTGCACGCAGCCTTCTGCCGCTCGACTGTGCCCCACGGCGTTCTGAGGTCGGTCGACCTCGAAGTGGCTCGCACGATGCCGGGCGTGGTCGCCGCGTTCGCGGCCGGCGATCTTCCCGAGGTCCGCGGCGCCATGGCCGACGCGGCCTTCCCCGACATGCATCTCGTCGGGCGGCCGGTCCTGGCCCGCGACCGGGTTCGCTACGTGGGCGAGCCGGTGGCGGTGGTCGTGGCGGAAACCGCCTACCAGGCGGCGGATGCGGCGGCGGCGGTCGTGATCGACACCGAGGCACTCGAGGCCGTTGCCGATGTGAGCTCCGCCGTCGGGCCGCACGCGCCTGCGCTGCATCAGTCCGATGACGGCAACATCGCCGGCAAGCTGGTGCGCGAGTTCGGCGACGTCGACGCCACCTTCGCCGGCGCTCCGCTCGTCGTGCGCAACCGGTGCCGCATGGCGCGCGTCTCGGGCGGGTACCTCGAGCCCCGGGCATGCTGCGCCGCGTGGGATGCGGACAGCAACCGGTGGGAGATGTGGACCTCGACCCAGTGGGTGCATGGAGTCCGCGACCGCGTTGCCGAGATGGTCGGAGTGGAAGCGAGCTCGATCCGGGTGCGAGCCGAGAACGTCGGCGGAGGCTTCGGGCCGAAGGGCGCCATCTACCCGGAAGAAGTCCTGGCGGCCGCGCTGGCGCGGCGCCTGCGCCGGCCGGTCAAGTGGGTGGCCACCCGGAGCGAGGACACGGCCTCGTCCATGCAGGCGCACGGCGACGTACTCGAGGTCGAGGCCGCCGTCGATGAGGGTGGCAGGCTGCTCGGTCTCAAGGCGCACCTCATCCACGACCTCGGCGCATATGCGGCGCCCGGAGCCGCGGTGGTGCTGACCATCACCAACCACCTGTTGTCGGCCTACCGCGTGCCCGCGTATCGCGCGAACATCGAGCTCGTCTACACCAACGCCGGTCCCACCGGCTTCATCCGCGGCGGCGGGCGCGAGGTCGGCAACTTCGCGATCGAGCGGACCATGGATCGGATCGCGGATAGGGTCGGCGTCGACGGGTTCGAGATCAGGCGCCGGAACATCGTCGGCTCCGACCAGATGCCATATGCGACCGGTCTGCCCGGCGTGGTCTACGACGGCGGGGACTACGCCACGCTGCTGGAGCGCGTCGCAGCCGCTGTCGATGGCGAGCGAACCTCATCGCGCACGGAGGTCGGCGTGGGAGTCTCGTTATCTGTGGAACGGACGGGCATCGGCGTGGGCGAAGAGGCTCGCGTCACCGTTCAGCCCGATGGCGCGGCCACAGCCCACCTCGGATCGACGCCGGGCGGCCAGGGTCACGAGACGACTTTTGCCCAGGTCGTGGCGACGTCGCTCGGGTGGCCGATCGAGGAGGTGCACGTGGTGGCCGGCGACTCCGATGCGCTCCCCCACTCCGCCGTGACGGCCGCGAGCCGATCCGCGTTCGAGGTCGGCAACGCGGCGGCGATGGCTGCCGGCGCGGCCCGCCGGCGGCTGATCGAGATGGGCGCCGAGCGGCTGGAAGCTGATGTTGCTGACGTCGTGCTGAGCATCCAAGGAGTCCACGTCAAGGGAACCCCGGGGCGATCGATCCTGCTCAGTGAGCTGCTGCGCGCCGGTCCGGTCCAGGTCAGCGAAACCTTCAAAGCGCCGCCGGCTTACGCCAGCGCATGCCATGCCGCCGTTGTGGAGGTGGACCCAGACCTCGGCTCGGTCAGGATCGTGAGATACGTGATCGCACACGACTCGGGCCGCTCGATCAATCCGCTGCTGGTCGAGGGCCAGCTCCACGGCGGTTTCGCGCACGGGATCGGCTACGCACTCCTGGAAGAGGCGGTGTACCAACCCGACGGAGTCTTTGTCAGCGACACTTTTCTTGACTACCTCATTCCGAGCGCGGGAGAGGTCGCGGTCGTCCCCGAGCTGATCAAGGTCGAATCAGAGGTGTTCGGAAACCCGGAGGGATTCAAAGGCGTCGGCGAGAGCGCGACGATTCCAGCTCCGGCCGCGATCGCCGCCGCGATCGATGATGCGGTACACAAGCTTGGTGGGACCGCCTTCATGGACGAGCTCCCCATGACTCCGATGCGGGTCATCGCGGCGCTCGATAATTTGGGCCGTGACCGCCCACGCTGACGCCGCGGCCCAAGATCGCCTCTTCCGCCTTCACGATCGCGTCGCCCTGATCGCGGGCGGCAGCGGAGCTATCGGCGCCGCGATCGGGGAGGCGCTCGGCCGGGCGGGAGCGTCGGTCGCGATCGCGGGACGCTCGTCGGAACGGACCGAGTCGGCCGCGGCCCGGGTGCGAGACGCCGGCGCTGAGGCATTGCCCCTGGTCGCCGACGTCAACGACCCGATGGAATGCGAGCGACTCGTGGAGGAAACCGTGAACCGGTTCGGGCGTCTCGACATCGTGGTCAACGCGGTGGGCGGTGGCGCCGGCACAGCGCTCCATCCCGCCGAGCAGTACCCGATGTCGGAGTGGGACCGCATCGTCGACCTCAACCTTCGCAGCACGGTGCTGGCGACGCAGGCGGCGGTCCGGGCGATGATCGCCGGCAAGCGAGGCGGACGTGTTCTCAACATCTCGTCTGTGCGAGGCCAGCTCGGGATCGATGCGGGGTACTCGGCTTATGTCGCCGCCAAAGGAGCGGTCAACTCGCTGACGCGCCAGTGGGCCACGGAATGGGCGAAGTACGGGATCACCGTCAACGCCATCTCGCCGACATTCGTCGAGACGCCGCAGGTCGCCTCGATGCTGGCCGACCCAGACTTCAAGGCGAGGTTGGTGGGCCGCATCCCGCTGAAGCGGATCGGGCAGACGGACGACCTGATCGGAGCGGTCCTCCTCTTCTGTTCCGACGCGTCGTCTTTCATCACGGGCCAGATCCTCACCATCGACGGCGGCCTGACCGCAACGCAATGAGCTCAGCGCGGGCGACGAGCATGGAACAGGTGACTGCCAATGTCTTCACCGACACGACTCTGCGCGGCTGCAACCCGAGCTTCGTCGTCACCTCGAACGGTGTGGTGGTAATCGACACCCCGCAGCTGCCCACCAAGGCTGTGGCGATGCGCAAGCTCGCCGAGTCGTTCGGTCCGATCCGCTATCTGATCAACACTGAGCACCACGTCGACCACATCTTCGGCAACTACTACTTCAAGGGCGCCGGCACCGTGGTCCATCACCAGGGCGTGGACGAGATGTTCATGAAGGTCCTGCCGAACATAGACCCCTACGCATACGCGGCGGAGGCGATCCCTACCGACGACCCCGATGGGGCGGCGATCTTCCCAGATCGCGACAAGTACTTCCGCGATCCCAACAAGGGCACGATTGTCTTCACAGGCGATGTGACCCTGCGAGTCGGAGACCACACCTTCAACCTCCTGCACACGCCCGGTCACACAAAAGGGCAGATCGCGGTGCACGTGCCCGAGGAGCGTGTCGTGCTCACCGGCGACACGATCTTCCACGACTGCCAGACCTGGCTCATGGAATCCGACGTCCCCATGTGGCTGGATGCTCTCGAGCGCATCCGCGCGCTCGACGTGGAACATCTGCTGCCGGGGCACGGCCCGGTGACCACGACGGATTACGTGGCGACGCAGCGGGCGGTGCTCCTCGACTGGGTCACCGCGGTGGCCGACGCGATCGCGAAAGGCTGGTCGCGGGAAGAGACGATCGCGCGCGTGAGCTTCGCCGGCCGTTTCCCGGTCGACATCGGGCAGGGCCACATGATGGATCACATCCAGACCAAGAACGCCGCGTCGCTCTACGACAAGCTGACCGCAAAGCCGGCGAAAAGCATCTAGGCGCGGCCGGCTGCCGCCTCCTCTTCGCGCGTCCGCCCCGCCAGCTGGATGAGCTCTTCGTGCAGCTCGAACCACACACCGTGGTAGCTGTCCACCTTTGGCGATGCGACGAAGCGATGATCGCCGCCTTGGGCCAGGGCCAGCGCACGCGCCAATCGTTCGAGATACCGATCCAGGCGCGGCGGCGCGTCGTGCAGCGACGACATCCAATTCGCGACGTCCTCGTGCAGCGTGGCGATGCGATCCAGCACCCGCGCGTCGTACGCCGCATCACTGTGGTCGTTGATCGCCCGAGCCTCGCCCTCTTCGCGTAATTGCCAGGCGGTGACCGCCTCTTTCATCCGTTGGTCGAGCGCGTGGAATCCATCGAGCGCGGCCGCGGCGCGGCCCGCACCCCAGCTCTGCCGGTCGGAAGCGAGCAGCACCTCACCCTTTGACTTGCCCTCCGCCGTCAATCGATACGAGCCGTCATGCAGCTCGACCAGGCCGCCATCAACGAGGTTGCCGGCAGCCAGCTCATCGAGCGAAGCGGCACCCTTGATCAACAGGGTCCGGATCAGGTCGTCTGCTGACGCCGGCTCGAGGGTCCGGGCAGACCGTGCACGCTCGCCGCCTGAGGCGCTCAATTCGATGCCGAGCTCCCTCGCCCACCCGAGCAGCGTGGTGGTCTCTGGTGCGACCGTCGAGGTGTTGGCGACAGCGCCGGCGAAGATCTCGCCGGTCCCGCCGTCGATGGTGATGAGCTCGCCTGCCTTGAGAACCTGCCCACCGACGTCGATCCAGCCATCGTCGACCCTCAACCCTTCGGCGCCGACCACGGCCGGGATTCCCCACCCGCGCGCCACCACGGCGGCGTGGCTGGCGAGGCCGCCGCGGCTGGTGAGCACGCCCACAGCGCGGGCCATACCGCGCACATCGTCGGGTGAGGTTTCCGAGCGGACGAGGATTGCCTCACGCCCCGCATCGGCGGCGGCAACCGCGGCCTCGGACGACGTGGCGATCTCACCGGTCGCCATCCCAGGCGATGCTCCGAGCCCGGCGGCGATCGCGACGGCGTCGCGCGAGGTGCCCGCCGAAATCATGGGCGGATGCTCGAGAAGCGCGGCGACTCGCTTGACGGCCTCGGCACGGGAGAGCGGGAAATCAGCCTCCTCAGCCAAGTCGACCGCGATGCGCAATGCCGCGCGCGGGCTGCGCTTGCCGACCCGCACCTGTAGCAGCCATAGCTTGCCTCGTTCAATGGTGAACTCGATGTCGCAGAGATCGGCGAAATGACGCTCGAGAACAGTGGCATGCTGCCTCAGCTCGGCGGCCACCGCCGGAAGCCGCTGGTCGAGAGCGCCGAGCGGCTCGGTCTGGTGGCCGCCGGCGACGACGTCCTCACCCTGCGACGAGAACAGCACGTCTCCGTAGAAGCCGGGCTCGCCAGTCGCCGGGTTGCGCGTGAACAGCACGCCCGACGCCGAGTCGGCGCCAAGGTTTCCAAACACCATCGCCTGCACAGTCACTGCGGTGCCGAGGTCTTCGGGGATTCGCTCACGGCTCCGGTAGGCGCGGGCGCGCTCGCCATTCCACGAGCGGAATACCGCCTCCGCACCTTCGCGCAGCTGCCGCCATGGATCGGATGGCACCGCGGCCACGCCGACGGTTTTGGTGAACATCTCGACCAGGCGGCGATGGCAGTCCCGCGCAAACTCCGCGTCGCCGGAGGACGCGGCGAGCCCACGCTCGGTCTCGTCGTTGAGGCCGACGTTCAGGATCGTGTCCATCATCCCCGGCATGGATACGGGCGCCCCCGAACGGATGCTCAGCAAAAGGGGATTGCGCGCATCGCCGAATCGCCGGCCGGCGCCGGCCTCCAGAGCGCCTATCGCGGCGTGGATCTCGTCATCGAGCCCCTCAGGCCAGCCGTTGGCCAGGTAGGCCTTGCACGCGTCGGTGGTGATCACGAATCCCGCGGGTACGGGCAGCTCCAGCTCGCCGGCCATCACAGCGAGGTTGGCCGCCTTGCCTCCGACGAGCGCGAGGAGCCTGTCCGCGGGCAGGTCGTGCCGGTGGCCCAGTGCGAAGACGAAGCTCACGGGGGGCGGCCGCCTCCGCCGCGAGATTTCTGGATCTCGGTCCACACCCGCTCCGGCGTGAGAGGCAGGTCGCGGATGACAACACCGGTCGCCTCGGTGACCGCCGATGCCACGGCCGGGGCCGTCGCCATCAGCCCGCCCTCGCCGGCACCCTTCGAGCCGTAAGGTCCAGGCCCATCGGCGTTCTCCACGACCATCGAGTGCATATCCAGCGGTAGGTCTTTGGTGGTGGGGATGCGATAGTCCAGTGCACCGAGATTCCTGATCCGGCCGGCGTCGTCAAGCATGACGTGCTCCATCAACGTGTGGCCGAGGCCCATCACGGCCGCGCCCTCGTCCTGCATCGCCACGTGCTGCGGATTGAGCGCCTTGCCCACGTCGGCGACCGTGATGTGGCGGACGAGAAGGATCTCGCCGGTGCCGTCGTCGACCTCAACCTCGGATGCGCTGCAGCTGAACTCGTAGAAGGACGGGGCACCTCCGAGCGGATGGTCGGGCATGTGCTCGCTACGCTTGGAGCCGACGCCGATGACCTCTCCCCTGACCTCGCCGAAGCGAGCCCTGAGCAGGTCGACCTGGTTCCCCGTTGCCTCGAGTCCTAGGTCGGCCGTCATGTGCTCGAGCTGCGCCTTGATGTCCTGGCAGGCGCGCACGACGGCCTGGCCCATGAAGACAGTCGATCGGCTCGCCGACGTCTGCAGGTCGAACGGCACGGCGGCGGTGTCGCCCATGACCACGCTGACCCAGTCGACCGGGATTCCCAGCTCCTGGGCGGCAACCTGCGCCAGCACCGTTCTTGCACCCTGGCCCATGTCCGAGGTGCCCGCCAGAACGGTGGCGCTGCCGTCCCAGTGCAGCCGGACGATCGCATAAGAGGCCCCGGTCGTGGCGGAAGCCTTGATGGCAACCGCAAGGCCGCGCCCGCGGCCCTTGGCAAGTGGCGTCCCCCAGCCGATCGCCGCGGCCGCCTTCCGCACCGACTCCGCCCAATCGCCATCGGCAGGTGTATCGCCGGGCACGAACGCCTCGCCCTTCCGGGCGAGGTTTTGCAACCGGATCTCGACTCTGTCGATACCCAAACTCCTCGCGGCATCGTCGAGCTGCGATTCGTGCGCCCACGAGACCTGCGGGGTGCCGAAGCCGCGAAACGCTGTGCTGGGAGCGGTGTGCGAGAAGAGCGCCCTCACAGCGATCCGGGCCGCCGGCACGCGGTAGGGACCGCACGCCAAGTAGTTGCTCTTCGCGATGACGCGCTCCGCGATGTCGGCATAAGCGCCCATGAGGAAATCGCTGTCGATGTCCTGGAACGCGATCGTGCCGTCGGTCTTGAAGCCGGTCCGGGCGTGAATGCGGCAGGACGTGCGGCGAACTTCCTGAAACGTCTCCTCCAGGGTGAGCAACAGCCGCACCGGGCGGCCTGTGCGCAGTGCAAGCAGCGCGACCAGCGGCTCGTACTTCGGATGCTGCTTGCCCCCAAACGCGCCGCCCGAGTCGGGCGCCCGCACACGGACCTTCGCCACCGGCAGGCCAAGAACCATGGCGATGATCCGCTGCATCTGAAACGGGTTCTGGGTCGGTGTCCACACCACCACGCCGCCGTCCTCTGGCGCGGCGATGAACCCATGCGGCTCGATGGCGAAGTGCGTGACCATTGGAAACTCGTAGACGTTGTCGACGACGAGGTCCGCCTTCGCGGCGTCCACATCGCCCCAGCCGAAATGCAGCTCGTTGAGCACGTTGGTGTTGCGCCGCGGGTCGTCGGCTCGAAGCTCAGGTTCCTGCACGAGCGGGGACTCCGGGTCGAGCGCGGAATCGACTGTGTACACGCCTGGCAGCACCTCGTGCTCGACGCGAACCAGCTCCACCGCGGCCTCGGCCGCTTCCTTCGTCCGGGCCACCACGGCCGCCACCGGCTGCCCGTGGTACTTCGTCTCGCCGATCGCGAGGACCGGCTTGTCGTTGTAGACGGGTCCAAACCTGGGCATCGGGCTGGCAAGATCCGCGGCCGTGAATACGCCAACGACGTCGCCTGCGGCCCTGGCTGCGCTCGAATCGATCGAAGCGATCCGCGCGTGGCCGCAGTCGAGGTGGACGAGCTTCACGTGAAGCATCTGGTCGAGGCGGATGTCGGCGATGAACTGTTGATCGCCTGTCGCCCGCGCGACCCCGCCGGCACGCCGCTCGGAGGCCCCGATCGGCTCGGCGCTCATGGGTGCAAGTGGCCGGCGGCGACCACCGCCTCGCAGATCTGCACGTAGCCTCCGCAGCGACACAGGTTGCCCGAGAGCCCTTCCCTGACCTCTTCGATCGTGGGATGCGGGTTTCGGTGGAGCAGGTGGTGGGCGGCCATGACCTGACCTGGGATGCAGAATCCGCACTGCACCGCACCGGTGGCAAGAAAAGCCTCCTGCAGCTTGCTGAGGCGACCGCCCGCCGCGAGCGCCTCGATGGTCGTGATATCGCTGCCGTCGCATTCGCCCGCGAGCACCAGGCAGGAGTTGATCGCGCGCCCGCCGACGAGCACGGTGCACGCGCCGCATTCGCCGAGGTCGCAGCACTCCTTGGTCCCGGTCAGCCTCAGGCCGTCACGCAGAAAGTCGAGCAGCGTGGCGTTGGCCGCCGTGTCCACGTCACGCTCAGACCCGTTGACGGTCACGTGGATCCTCACGGCTCGGCCGCTCCGAGCCGTTCGATCGATGAGCGGAGAGCCCGGCGGCTCATGAGCAGGAGCATAGCCTCGCGATATTCGCGGCTCCCGCGCACGTCGGAGATCGGCCTGGCCCGCTCGAGCAGCTGTTGCAACACACGGTCTTTCGAGTCGTCTGCTGCCGACGGATCAGAAAGCGCACCCGTTTCGTCGGTGACCAGAAACGGTCGAGGGCCCACGGCGCCATACGCGAACCGTGTGCGACCGCTTGGGTCGACCAGGCAGCAAAGGTTCACCGTTGCCAGATCGACGCCTCGCCTGCGCGCCATGCGGGCAAAGGTGGCGGCTCGGGGTTCGCTGGCGATGGGCAGCTCGATCGACGTGACGAGCTCTCCGCGCTGGATCACTGTCTGCCTTGGGCCGACAAGGAACTCATCGAGCTTGACTCGTCGCGCGCCGCGCCCGCTCGCCACGTTGATCACAGCGTCGTAGACGAGCAGCGGCGGCGCAGTGTCGGCCGCCGGCGACGCGTGGCAGATGTTGCCCGCGAGCGTCGCCCGGTTGCGGATCTGGATGGAACCGACTGTGGCAGCTGCATCGACCAGCGCGGGAAACCACATCTGGACCAGCGCGTTCTCCTGCACGTCGGTCATCGCCGTAGTGGCTGTGATCGTCAGCCACCCGCCGCGCTCGCTGATGCCGGGCTGCAGCTCGGCCACACGCTTGAGGTCGATCACGACACTTGGCGTGCGCGAGCGATTACGGAGCTCGACGATGAGGTCGGTGCCGCCCGCAAGCAGGCTCGCCTCTTCGCCATGCTCGTCGAGCAGGCCGAAGACATCGGACAGGGCCGTCGGCCGGGCGAATGCAAAAGGCACCATCGAGGCCGGTCTCAGGCGCCCTTGTTCGGCGTCTTAGTGGGGTTGCGCCATTCGATCTGCGGCGAGAGCGTCGGCATCCGGCGCCTTGTCGCCGCCGGTCCCGAGAACGTCGACCACACCCGTCGTGCCGTTGACACGGATGCGGTCGCCGTCCTTGATCTTCCTGGTCGCTGACGAGGTGCCGATCACGGCGGGGATCGCGAACTCGCGCGCGAGCACCGCGGCGTGCGAGGTGAGGCCGCCTGCGTCGGTGACGAGGCCCGCCATCTTCGTGAAGAGCGCGACCCAGGCCGGGTTTGTCATCTGGCAGACCACAATGTCGCCTTTGCGAACGTGGTCGAACTGCTCGACGGTCAGAACCACGCGCGCAACGCCTTCGACGACGCCCGGAGAACCGCCGAGGCCCTCGATGTGGCTCTCGACCTTCGACGCTTTGCGATAGAACTTTTCAGGGAAGCCCCAGTTGGCAAGATATGGCACCGCGAGCTGGGTGGCGGTGACCGTACCGATCCAGTCGGGCGGCCGCAGTCGATACGCCGCCTCGCGCTCCGCGCGCCTGCGGGCGATGAGCTTGCGCGCATCGATGGCCGCGGTGTCGGCCATGTAGACGCGCAGCTCGTTGTACTCGAGGAACATGACGTCGTCCGCCAGCGTGAGGGCGCCACTCTCGACGAGCGTCGCCCCGATGGCCATGAGCACGAGGCGAAGGTGTGCGTTGGCGCCCTGGTCGATGTAGAAGTGATGGTCGGGCGTGAGCGGCGCCATCAGCAGGTTGATGTCGTTCAGGCTTCGCACCTCGTCCAGGCCTTCTCCGGACAGCCCGTCGAGCAGCTCCTCGGTCGCCGATTGGATGTCCTTCTCCACCGCCGCGATCGTCTTCGGGTAGTCGTAGCCGGTCTCGACGTAACCGCGCACCAGCTCGATCACCGGCTCGGCGTGCTCGCGCACGGTTGGAAAGACGAACTCGTGGCTCCAGACAGCGTGGTAGCCGTACTCGCGCTGATAAGCCGTGACGCGATCCGCCAGGAAGCGCCGTCCGCGCTCCGACTCATCGAGGGCGGTCATGATCTCGCGCGCGGCTTCTCCACGGAAGGCCAACGACAACTTCGGGTCTTTGGCGACCTCTTCCTTCAGCTCCCACAGTGCCTTGATGGAATCCCAGTTACGGTCGCTCGAAGAGTTCTGCAGGCGGCCGACCAGCGTCTCGTCGACGCCGCCGCGCCATCTCTGGATGGCGCCGCGCAGGTTGAGGGTGGCGGAGAACTGCGCGAAGTTGAGCATCCAGTGGATCTTCCAGTGCCGGTCATGGATATCGATCGCGTCCTCGAGCAGGCAGGCGAGCTCCATGAGAGTGAGCCGGTCCGCCCCGTCCAGCTTCCCTTCGAGGTACTCGTAGTTGCGCAACATCTCGGGGACGAGGCGGTCGCGCCACCAGTCCGCGAAGTTCCTGCCGTAGGTCGGAAGGACGGCGTCCAGGTACTTGCCGATCTTTTCGGGATAGGCGGGATCGTGCGGCACGGCAGCCGAATGCCGGAAGCCGTATCGGTTCGAATCGATGAGAAGCTTCGGGTCGGCGGGGATGACCGCCGTATAGACATAGCCGTTGACAAACTTGGCCAGCCAGTCCGCCGCAAACGGCGTCCCGAAGCGCCGGAACATGTGGTCGCACGTCAGCCACCAGCCGCCGATGTCCGCGAACATCGGGCTCAGCGGGTTCGGGCAATGAAGGTCGTCGAACACCCACAGGAGCTGCTTCTCGGCTTCCGAATCCCACGCCACAGGAAACTGGTCGTCGCCCAAGAATTGGCCGAGAGGCTCTTCTGTCGTGCTCCCCACGAGATCGAATTATCGCGTCCGGAATGCGGGAGTGGATAATCGAGCCGATGAGCGCATCCGTACCTCGCGTCTCGTACAAGAGCCCTCTGCATCAGATGACGCAGACGACTCCGACCTCCCTCTGGAACGACTCTGCGTCAATCGACGAATTGACGCGCTCGATCGAGGACGGCGCGGTCGGCGCGACATGCAACCCGGTCATAGCTTTCACCGTCCTCAAGAAAGAGATGGCCACCTGGCGCCCGCGGATCGAGGCTCTCCTTCGCGAGATGCCGACCGCCACCGAGGACGAGATCGCCTGGACGCTGGTCGAGGAGCTGTCGGTCCGTGCCGCGAAGCTGCTCGAGCCCGTGTTCCATGAGCAAGGCGGGCGCAACGGCCGCCTTTCCATCCAGACCGATCCGCGGTTTTTCCGTGATGCGGACGCGATCGTCGAGCAGGCGGTTCGCTTCAACCGGCTGGCGCCCAACATGATCGTGAAGATCCCAGCGACACGAGCGGGGATCGAAGCGATCGAAGAAGCGACCTCACGCGGGATCAGCATCAACGCCACGGTCAGCTTCACGGTTCCCCAAACCATCGCCGTGGCGGAGGCGGTCGAACGCGGCCTTCGGCGGCGCGAGCAGGAAGGCGCCCAGATCGCTTCGATGGGGCCCGTCTGCACGATCATGGTCGGCCGGCTCGACGACTGGCTCAAGCTCGTGATGGAGAAAGAAGGCATCTCGGTCGAGCCCGGCCACCTCGAGTGGGCCGGCGTCGCCGTGTTCAAGAAGGCATACGCGATCTACCGCGAGCGCGGCTACCGGCTGCGGCTCCTGTCGGCGGCATTCCGCAACCACATGCACTGGAGCGAGCTCATCGGAGCGGACGCGGTGATCTCGCCGCCGTATGCGTGGCAGCAGAGGCTGAACAAGAGCGGGATCGAGGTCAGGGCACGCATCGCCCAACCCGTCGATCCGAACGTCGTCAGCGAATTGATGACGCACTTTCCCGACTTCCGCCGCGCGTATTCGGAGGACGGCCTGGCCGTGGAAGATTTCGACAACTATCCGCCGACGCTCCGGACGCTCCGCCAGTTCATCGCCGCGTGCGGTGATCTCGCCGGCCTGGTGCGCGATGTCATGATCCCGAACCCCGACCAGGCGTAGGCCGTTGAAGCTCGGCCTGCTCACCGCGGCCTTCCCGAGCCTGTCCCTCGAGGAGGTGGCGGACTGGGCCGCCGCCAACGGATTCGAAGCCCTCGAGATCGCATGCTGGCCGGCCGCCGGCGCGGAGCGAAGGCGCTATGCCGGCGTCAGCCACATCGACGTGGATCGACTAGACGGTGCCGCGGCCCGTGGCGTCCACGAGCTCCTCTCGGGCCGCGGCCTGACCATCTCCTCTCTGGCGTACTACCCCAATCCGCTCGACCCCGACCCCGACCAGCGCTCGCAGGCCCAGGTGCACCTGCGCAAGGTTATCGAGGCGGCTGCCATCCTCGAGGTGAACCTGGTCGGCACCTTCATCGGTCGCGACCAGAGCCGGCCGCCGGAGCCCGCCTTCGCCGAGGTCCTCGAGCAGTGGCCGCCGCTGGTGAAATTTGCAGCCGACCGCGGCGTCCGGATCGCCATCGAGAACTGCCCGATGATCTTTTCCGCGGACGAATGGCCCGGCGGCCGCAATCTCGCCTATTCGCCGGCGCTGTGGCGGCGGCTGTTCGAAGCCATGCCCGGCGAGACGCTCGGTTTGAACCTGGACCCGTCGCACCTCGTCTGGCAGCTCATCGACATCCAGCGGGTCGTGCGCGAGTTCGGCCCTCGTATCTACCACGTGCACGCCAAAGACCTCGAGATCGATCGCGACGGTCTATACGACAACGGCGTCATGTCTTTAGGTATGGGCTGGCAGGTCCCGCGCCTGCCCGGGCTGGGCGAGGTGCAGTGGAACCGCTTCATCGCCGCGCTGATTCGAGCCGGGTACGACGGCGTCGTCTCGGTGGAGCACGAGGACCGCTCTTTCGAGGGGGACCTCGACCTCGTCAAGCGTGGATTCCTGCTCGCACGCAACACCCTCGGCCCCCTACTGGTGTGAGCATCCACCAAGCTGATCGTTTGACACCGCCGCTAACCTTCCTTACGATCTGCGGCGTCTGGGCAAACGATTTCCATAGGTCACACGCGCAGGAGGTTGGGAGGCTTCCAGACTCGACCCAGCGGGCGGTGCCTGCGACCGGTTTGAAAGACAGGAGGTTGGTAAATGTCGGACCGTAGATGGCCGAAGGCCATCGGATTAGTGCTTGCAGCAGGGTTGTTGCTGACCGCGTGCGGTGGCTCCAACAAGTCGGCCGGAGGCACCAAGAAATACGTTGTCGGCATCTCCAACACGCTGACCGGCAACGGCTTCCGTGAGGAGATGATCTGTTCCATCAAGGCCCAGGCCAAGGCGTCTGGAGTCGTCTCCAAGGTCATCGTCGCGAACCGCAACACCGACCCCAGCGGACAGATCGCCGACATGCGCAACCTGATCTCGGCCGGTGTCAACGTGATCGTCGTGAACCCGTCCGACCGCAGCGCGCTGGACGCGGTGATCAAAGAAGCGTCTGACAAGGGCATCGTCGTGGTCACGGTCGACCAGGGCGTCACCTCGACGCAGGCCTATCAGCTCTACAACAACCAGGTCAAGTACGCGGTGCTCGGCGCCGACTGGCTCTTCAAGCAGCTGGGCGGCAAGGGCAACGTGGTCGAGATGCGCGGCATCAACGGCGTGTCCGCCGATGCCGACCGCCACACCGGGTTCACCCAGACCCTGGCCAACTACCCGGGCATCAAGGTCGTCAAGATGACGTTCACCAACTGGTCCCTCGACCCTGCTGCGCAGCAGATCAAGGACATCCTCGGCTCGGGCCTCAAGGTCGACGGAATCTGGACCTCAGGCATCGACTCGACCGTCGTCGACGGGTACGTAACGGCCAAGAAGCCCTTTGTGCCGGTGATCGGCGCGGACAACAACGCCTTCATCGGCCAGCTCGCGAATCTCAAGACGCAGGGCCTCGCCGGCGCCGCCGTCACCAACCCCCCGACCGTTGGTGGCGCGGGCCTGGCGCTCGGCCTGGACGTCCTTCAAGGCAAGACCGAACCCCACCTGGTCAACCTCGACCCGGTGATCTGGGACAACCAGAGCAGCACCGGCCTTTCCGAGCTGCAAAACCACTACGACTCCAAGCTGGACGCTTACTACAGCGTCTCCTACCAGGTCGCCCCTTGGACCACCTACACCAAGGAGCAGCTGCTCGCGTGCGCGGACGTCTAGATCGATCGAGCTGACAACCGGGCAGGGCGTGGAGAGGTCCACGCCCTGTCCTTTCTCTTGCGATCATCTGTCCTGACGCGATGACCGAAAACGGGATCCTCCTCGAGACCCGAGGCATTTCCAAGAACTACGGCGCCGTGGTGGCCCTCCGTTCGGGAGACATCAGCGTTCGTGCCGGCGAGATCCACGCCCTCATGGGCGCCAATGGAGCCGGCAAGAGCACGCTCGTGAAGGTCCTCACGGGCGACGTCGCTCCCAACGCGGGCGTGGTCCTGCTCGAAGGGCACGAGGTCCGCTTCGGCTCTCCCGCCAGCGCACGCAAAGCGGGCCTGGCCTCCGTCT
>VBGM01000036.1 GCA_005880855.1 Chloroflexota bacterium | reverse complement strand
CGAGCTGATGTTGATGCGCGCGCATCCCGAGATCGGGGAGAACATCGTCCGCCCACTGCACACCGGCTCCAATCTCCTCCCGATAGTCCGCCACCACCACGAGGCTTTCGACGGCCACGGCTACCCGGACGGGCTACGGGGCACGTCGATCCCGCTGCTGGCGAGGATCGTCGCTGTCTGCGATGCGTTCGACGCCCTGACCAACGACCGGCCTTACCGGGCCCGTCTCTCCGAGCGGGAGGCAATCGCCATCCTGGCCGGTGGCGCGGGCAGGCAGTGGGACCCGCAGCTCGTGAGCCTGCTCACAGGCGAGATCCCCGTGCTCCATCGTTCCGGGGCTGCCTGAGCGCGTCGAGGTGAAGAGCGTGGTCGGTTTCATGCAGAACGCCGACGCGGTCGCGTTCATCCTTCTTGGTGTCGCGGTTGGAATCGGCTGGGCGAGGCGCCGGGACCGCTCTACCGGCTACCTCGCCCTCGCCATCGTTCTCTTGTCATCGGTATCGCTGTTGGGGCGCATCCCGGCATTGCTTCACTTCACGCCGCCGCTGTTGACGGAGGTCAGCCTGGCGGCCTTCGTAGGTTGCGCATACGCGCTCCTTCGCTATCGAGCCTCGTTGATCCCCCTTCCCAACCGCTGGCATGCCGCTGCGGCCGTGGCCGTGGCGGCTGCCGGTGGTCTGTTCTTGGTGCTCACGTACCTCGCCGGTGCGGTCCCGACCAGCGTCAAGGCCGGGGCCGCGATCGCATTCATCCTCATCTGGTGTGCGATCGTGGTCGAGCCGATCGTCCGCTTCTGGGTTCTGGCCCGCGGGCTGCCGGCCGTGCAGGCCTGGCGGCTGCGGTCGCTGAGCATCGGATTCGCGGGCATCGTCCTCATTCTGGTGTTCGCCTTGGGCGCGAGCGCCGCCGGCACCAGCCAGATCGCCCAGCTGGCGATCCAGGTGATCGTGCTCGGAATCGTCCCGCTCCTCTATGTCAGCTTCGCGCCCCCTTCGTGGCTGCGCCGGCAGTGGCGCGCGTCAGAAGAAGAAGGCCTCCGTGCGTTCATGCAGGACCTGTTGCTCTTGCGAGAGGATCGGGCCGCCCTCGCCAACCGCGCTCTCGAGTGGGCGATGAGGCTGGCAGGCGGCGCGTCCGCCGTGGCCGTAGAGGATGACGATGCCGTGCTGGCGGCCAGAGGCCTGAACAACGAGCAGGTCATACAGGTCCAACAAGCGATCGAGCCGCTGCCCCAGGGCGTGCATCGCGTGGAGCTGGACGGCGCCGACACCTCGCTGCTGCTCCTGCAGGTCGGTGGCACCAAAGACGCGGGCCGCCTCGCGGTTCTGGCTGGGCCGTTCACTCCCGGCTTCGGCTCCGATGAGATCAGCCGCGTGCAGCAGTTCATGACCGCGGTTGCGGCCGCGCTCGACCGCGCCCGACTGCTCGACAGCCTGAAGGAGGCCAACGCTCAGCTGCAGGAGGCGAACAAGCACAAGAGCGTCTTCTTGGCGAGCATGAGCCATGAGCTGAGGACACCCTTGAACGCGATCCTCGGCTTCTCAGAGCTACTGATCGACGCGCCCGATGGGCAGAACAAGAAGGAGACGCAGCTGCGCTTCCTGCAGCAGATCCATACGAGCGGACAGCATCTGCTCGGGCTGATCAACGACATCCTCGACCTCTCCAAGATCGAGGCCGGCCAGATGGAGCTTCGCCTTCAGCAGGTGGCGGTCGCGGAGGTCACCGAGCAGGTGCGCAACATCGCGGAGCCGCTGGTGGCGCAGAAACAGATCCGCCTCGAGACCGCTGTCGCTGGAGCCGGCGACATCGAGGCGGACGCAGGCAAGTTCAAGCAGATGCTGCTGAACCTCGTTTCCAACGCCATCAAGTTCACGCCAGCGGGCGGCGTGGTGCGCATCTCCGCCGTGCGGCTCGTCGATGCCGTCGAGGTCTCGGTCTCCGACACCGGAATCGGCATCGCCCCGGCGGACCAATCCCGGATCTTTCACGAGTTCCAGCAGGTCGACGCCGGCATCGACCGGCAGCAGCAAGGCACCGGCCTCGGTCTCACCCTCACGCGGCGATTCGCCCGCCTACATGGCGGTGACGTCCGCGTCGCAAGCGAGCCGGGCAAGGGCAGCGTATTCACTATCCACATGCCGCTGATCGCAGTGACCCATGAGCCGGCAGTCGAGGCGATAGAAGGCATCGCTCACTCCAACGGGGACGCGGCCCTGCCGCTGGTTCTGATCGTGGAAGACGACCCTCCGGCGAGCGAGCTGCTCTCGCGCCAGTTGCAGCGCGCCGGTTTCAGGACCGAGGTCGTTCGCAGCGGCTCCGACGTGATGGCTCGGGCTCGGCAGCGGAAGCCGGCAGCGATAACGCTCGACATCCTGCTGCCCGGTATCGACGGCTGGGAGGTCCTCACGCGCCTGAAGCACGACGAGGCCACGAGCTCGATCCCCGTGATCGTTATCAGCGTCGTCGACAATCCCGAGCTTGGAATCGCGCTCGGTGCCGTCGACTACTTCGTCAAGCCGGTTCCGGCCAGGGAGCTCATCGGCCGCCTGCGCCGCTTCAAGATCGGCGCCAACGGGTCAGGTGTGAAGACGCAGGTGCTGGTCGTCGACGACGAGCGCGCCAACCGCGACTGGCTGAAGGAGATTCTCGAGCCGGCGGGCTTCGGCGTGATCTCGGCCGTCGGCGGTCGCGAGGCCATCGAGCTCGCGCGGGCACAGCGCCCAGACCTGGTCCTGCTCGACCTGCTGATGCCCGAGGTGTCGGGCTTCGACGTGGTCGAGGCGCTCCGCTCGGATCGCACAACGTCGAAGACCCCGATCATGGTGCTCACCGCGAAAGACCTGACCGAGGCCGACAAGCGGCAGCTGAACGGACGTGTGTCGAGCATTCTCCAGCGCGGCACGACCGGCGCCTCGGACCTGCTCAGCATGCTGCGACAGGCGATTGGCGATGAGGCGGCCGAGGCTTGAGCGCGCAGCCTTTGATCCTCGTCGTAGAGGACAACGAGGTCAACCAGCTCCTGACCGCGTCCGTGCTGGAGCGCGAAGGTTTCATCGTCGACCTCGCCGGCGATTCGACCCAGGCGATGGAACGTCTTCGCGAACGCACTCCTGAGCTCATCCTCATGGACGTGCAGCTTCCCGGCATGGACGGTCTGGCGCTGACGCGCCGGTTGAAAGCCAATCCCGCCACCGCGCAGATCACAATCGTGGCTTTGACAGCCCATGCGATGACCGGCGACCGCGAGCAGACGCTTGCGGCGGGATGCGCCGGCTACATCTCCAAACCGATCGACACCCGCTCGTTCGCGGGGCAGGTGCGCGAGTTTCTGTCGCGCCCAGCGCAGGACGCCCGTCCCGCGAGGACTGATGCCAAACTAAACGGCACGTGAAGGGTAAGCCGCTGATACTCGTCGTCGAAGACAACGCGGCCAACCAGATGCTCGCCCGCGAGGTGCTGGAGCAGGCCGGCTATCAGGTCGAGGTCGCGAGCACAGCGAGCCAGGCCCTCGACCGCCTCAAAACGTTCACGCCGGCGCTCATCCTCATGGACGTCGAGCTGCCCGGGAAGGACGGCCTCTCGCTGACCCGGCTGCTGAAGAGCATGTCTCCCACCACCGCCATACCGGTGGTGGCGCTGACCGCGCACACGAACCTGCAGGCCAGGACTGACGCCCTCCAGGCGGGGTGTGTGGGCTTCATCTCGAAGCCCATCGACGTGCGCACGTTTTCAGCCCGTATCGAGGAGTTCCTGGCCCCCAACGGCTGAGACTGCGCGGGTCGGCCGAGGCGGCCCGGCGTTCCCCTTGTATGTCGACGCACGCCCGCGCCGGCGCCCATAGCGCCCAATCCGCTGCCAGGCACGCCGCCACCCAGCCGTGGCTGGAAGCGTTGGAGAGGTTGGGCTACGTCGTCCGCGGGGTCGTGTATGCGCTCATGGGATACCTCGCGCTCGGGCTCGCCATGAGCCGGGCCGGGGCCGCCACCGACCCGGCCGGTAGTGTCGTCGTCCTCGCGGGGAGCCCACTGGGACGCCCTCTGTTGATTGCGGTCGTCGTTGGCCTCGGCGCCTACTCGGTCTGGGGATTCGTACGCGCGATCTTCGACCCCTGGCGTCGCGGCACCGATCCAACTGGAATCGCGCAGAGGCTTGGCTACGCATGGAGTGGATTCGCCTATGCCTCGCTAACCCTGTTCGCCCTCAACCTCCTGGCCGGCGGCGGGAAATCGGCAGGCGACAGCACGCAGGCCGCGGTGCGCTCGATCCTGACTCTGCCCGCCGGCAGGCTCGTGGCGGTTGCGATCGGGGTGGTGACCATTGGGGTGGGTATCGGCCAGTTCGCCGAAGCCCGCTCGGACTTCGTGCAGAAGGGGGTCAAGGAGCACGAGATGCCGCCGGCCGTGAGGAAGCTATCACGGTGGCTGGGCCGGCTAGGGATGTTCTCCCGCGGCATCACCTTCACGCTCGTGGGCTGGTTCGTCCTCCAGGCCGGGCTGCATCGCGACCCCTCCGGCGCGCATGGCTACCGCGGGGCATTCATCTTCCTGTTGTCACAGCCGTATGGCCACTTGTTCCTCGCAGTGGTCGCTCTCGGTTTCATCGCCCTTGGCCTCCACTCAGTTGCGCTCGCCCGTTGGGCTCGGCTCCTCGGGAGCAGCTAGTCACCGATACCCCGAGCGAATAACCGTTCCTTAAGCGAGCCTTGGCGGTCCGATAACTAGGCACGCCTACGGTGGATCGGTCGCCGGCCGGGATGGCTGCAGGCGTGCAGCTGGAACGGAAGGAGCAACTTATGACTTGACCACGATTTCGGATGGCTGGAACCCGCGCCTGCTCGCGGGACTCACCTTCGCGGCCCAGCCCGCGAGCGCCGGCGAGTCGCCGGCCAAACATGTCCTGCTCATCTCCGTCGGTGGGCTGCACCAGACGGACCTGGCGTGGTATGTCGAGCACCACCCGGGGTCGGCGCTGGCGCGCCTGGTCAGGAACGGGGCCGAGTTCACCCACGCGCTGACACCGGTGCCGTCAGATTCATTTCCCGGCATGGTCGGCCAGGTGACCGGCGGCAACCCGTCGAGCACCGGCATCTACTACGACGACAGTCAGAACACCGCGCTGTTGCCGGCAGGCACCACGAGCTGCCTGGGCGTCGCGCCGGGCGCCGAGGTGACGTACTTCGAGCAGGCCGCCCGTGCCCTCGCTCCATCGACTCGGGCGCCGGCCTGTCAGGCTTGCCGGGCACCATCCTCAAGCTGACGGGCAACGCGACATCCCTCATCGACCCGGCCCAGCTGCCAGTCGATCCCGCGACCTGCAAGCCGGTCGATCCGCATCAGTACATCAAGTTCAACACCGTGTTCGAGGTCGCCCGCGCCGCGGGCCCGCGAACCGCGTGGTCGGACAAGCACGCCGCATACGAAGTCCTCAACGGCCCATCGGGCGCCGGCATCCAGGACCTCTTCACGCCCGAGATCAACAGTGACGCCCCCACCCTGGGGTCATCGATCGACTGGACGAAGGACAACGCCCTGACAATCAGTACGACAGCTACAAGGTCCAGGCGGTCCTCAACGAGATCAACGGATTCGAGCACAGCGGCACAGACCGCGTCGGGACGCCCGCGATCTTCGGCATGAACTTTCAAACCGTCTCCACCGCCGAGAAGCTGCCCCGGTCGAATGGCCTGCCCGGCGGATATCTCGCCGACGGCGTGACCCCCGGACCGCTGCTGGTCCGCGCATTGAACTACATCAACACCAACATCGGCGCCATGGTTGAGGCGATCAATGACCGCCACCTTGCGGGCAACACCGTGATCATCCTGTCAGCCAAGCACGGCCAGTCGCCCCAGACACCCTCGGCGCTGACGAGGATTCCCGACGGCCCGATCATGGACGCGCTCAATGCTGCCTGGGCCGCAGCCAATCCTTCCGCAACGGCTCCCCTGGTGGCTTTCTCCATCAATGACGATGGCATGTTGGTCTGGCTGAGCGACCGCTCGAGGACGGCAACGGATTTCGCCAGGAATTTCCTGCTCAACCACGCCGGCGCCGGCAACGACATCAACGGCAACCCCAAGGCCTACACAGCGTCGGGGCTCAAGAACGTGCTCGCGGGCGCCGATGCGGCCGCGTACTTCCACGTTGCGGTCGGTGATGCGAGGGTCCCCGACGTCTTCGGCGTGTCCCAGTACGGCGTCGTCTACACGGGCGGAAAGGGCAAGATTGCCGAGCACGGCGGCGCCAATCCCCAGGATCGCGCGGTTCCCCTGATCGTCTCCGGCGCCGGGATCGGCGACGGCGAGGTCAACGCCTCGATGGTCGAGACGACCTCGATCGCGCCCACGATCGCGAGGCTGCTCGGGTTGAACCCGAATGCCCTGCTGGCGGTGCAGATCGAGCACACACGAGCCCTCCCGCTGGACGACTAGACGCCTCTTTTCGACGCTGGCCCGCCTGGCATCTACCCGCCGGGCGGGCCGACCCCTCCAGGGTTGCGGACGGCTTGAGTTGACAGGGCAGTCAAGTCAGCCGACACTCGCGACATCAAACCTGGAGGTGCGCAAATGCGCAAGCTTTTTCTCTCCCTGTTCCTGTCGGTAATGGCCCTGGCGCTCTCGATCGGCCCGGTCCTCGCGGACGGAATCGGCCCGACGCCCAAGTAAAGTCATTTCGTTAAGTCAGCGACCTAAAAGCCGGGCACGGCGGTACACTCACCGCCATGCTCGGCAGCAGGTATCGCGGCCGTCGCAAGGGCGTGGCCGTCCGTCCCGGGGCCGTCGAGCAGGCGCGCCGGGAGGCCCGCCTGACGCTGGCGCAGGTGGCCGGTGGCAAATTCACACGGACCGCCATCCACCTTATCGAGAAGGGCCGCACGAAGCCTTCGATGGAAACCCTGCAGCAGATCGCGCGCCAAACCAGGAAGCCCATCGACTTCTTCCTGGAGCCAGACGCCGCAACGGCCCTGACCGAACGGCAGGCGCAGCTCCGGGAGCTGGAGCGCCTGAGCGCGGCTCGGGAGCTGGAGAAGGTGCTCGAGATGGGCAGCTCGTTGCTGGGCCAGCAGTGGAGCGCCGAGGATGCCGCGATCATCCACTTCTCGCTCGGCCAGGCATTCTGCCGGCTCGTTCGGCCCACCGAAGCGCTGCCCCACCTCAGGGCCGCGCGGCAGGAGTTCGAGCGCATGGGCGACAAGTGGATGACCATCGAAACGCTGGACTGGGAGTCGAGCTCGCTCGGACTTCTCGACGATCCCGACGCCTTGCCAATGGCCAACGAAGCGCTCGAGCGCTGCCGGCGGCTGGATCCGAAGGCTCCCCAGACCGAGGCCAGGATCCTCGGCCACATTGCTGGCATGTACGTGGTCGCCCACTCGTGGGTGCTAGCGGTTCGCTACTACGATGCAGCGGTGGCAGCGGCGACAGGCGTGAAGGACCTGCTGCAACTGGCCAAGATGCACCATGGCCTGGGCAGGGCCTACCAGTCCATGCAGCAGCCGTCCACTGCGCGCCAGCATTACGACAAGGCGTTGGCCCTCTACTCCATCGAATCCGACCTGAGCTCCGTATACCGGGTTGAGAACGATCTAGGGGACCTGATGCTCGAACAGGGCAAGCTCGACTCGGCCGAAGAGCACATGCTCAAAGCCCTCATGGGCTCCAACAACCTGCACATGGATCGCCGGGGCCGCGGTTTCATCCTCGCGAACCTTGGCGAGGTCTACCTGCGTCGAGGCGACCTATCGAAGGCCGATGAATACCTCGGGCAAGCACTGCAGGCCGCCGAATCGATCAACGAGCGGGTGGTCGTCGCCAACGTGAACGTTCTGCTCGGCCAGGTCGAGGAGCGACGGGGCAACTGCGCGCTGGCCGACGGCCGTTTCGAAGGCGCCATCCGGATCCTCGAAGAGCTGGGCATGCCCGACCGCCTACGCGACGCGCACATGGAGTACGCGGAGCTTCTAGAAGCCCGCCAGGACGTCTCGGCCGCGTACCACCACTGGAAGCGGGCCGCCGAGATCGGCAGGCTGGCCAGCCTGGGCGTCAAGTGGATGGGAGCGCCCGCGGCTGAGTTGAAGCAATCAGCCGGTCCATCCGGAGCCGCGTAGGATTCAAGCGGCGGCCGGATTTCGAGCCTTGAACAGGCGGAACAGCAATGCCAGTGACGGCAGCAGCAGGATCATTCCTGCGCCGACCACCACCAGCCAAGCGCGCAGCGTGCCCGAAGGTGCGGCTGCGGCCGTGATCGTGAGGTCGGGCGGCACCAGGTAGGGCCACTGGCCGGCGGCCCACGCCCACAGCACCAGCACCATCTGGGCCGCTACCGCCACGCGCGCTACGCGAGGGCGCAGCCGCCATACCCCCCACAGCGCGACGGGTCCATTGATCAGGGCCAGAAGCGTTAACAGGAGGCCGTTGCCGGTGAGGCCCGTCCACACGCGCGGTTCCTGGGCATAAGCCAGTGCAAGACCGAGCAGCGCCAGCCCCCCTGAGGCGACCGACGCGAAAAGGGCCCGCGCGCGGAAGTCCGCCTGCAGCGCAGGGTCGTCCTCTGTCTCGACCATCAGGTAGGCCGCCGCCAGATAGGCGCAAAGAGCCACCGCCAGCAAACCGATCACGATTGCGAACACAGTCGTCCAGCCGGCGCCAAATCCGCTGACGACCCTGCCCTCTGTGATCCGTATCGCGCCGGTCGCGACGGCAGCGGCGGCGGTCCCCAGGAAGAAGGGCGTCACGATGCTCGAGCCGCCGAAGACGATCCCCCAGGGAGCCGTCGGCCCCACCGCCTCGCGACCATGAGCCCGAAACGCGAATGAGGCACCACGGAGGACGATGCCCAGCAGCGCGATCGTCACCGGCACGTACAGGGCGATCGCGAGCGAGCTGAACGCGATGGGAAAGGTCGTGAAGAGCCCAGTGATCATGAAGATCAGCCAAACGTGGTTGGCCTCCCAGACCGGGCCCATCGCGCCGGCGACCGCCCGCCGCTGGGCCTGCTTCCGCGGCCCGGAGGCGAAGATGTCCCAGACACCACCGCCGAAGTCAGCGCCGCCCAGCACCGCGTAGGCGGTGAGGCTCAGCCACAGCAGCGCTGCCGAAGCGTCGGCCGCGTTCATGCTTGGGGCACCTGCGCGGGCTCGGCCAGTTCGCGGTTGTGCGTCGCAAGCCGGAGGAGCAGGCGTGCGAGGGTCACGGCAAGGGCGACATAGATCGCCGTGAACACGATGAAGACGATGGCAAGGCCTGGGGCCGGGGTGGCGGCCGAAACTGTGCGGATGATTCCATAGACAACCCAGGGCTGGCGCCCGAACTCGGTCACGAACCAGCCGGCTTCCATCGTGACTACCGCGGCTGGACCGCCGGCGACGAGACACCAGAGCAGGAGTCGGTTCCTCGGCAGCCGTCGCGACCGGAACACCTTGGCCCAGAAGACGAGAGCCAGCAGCCCAAGCCCTGTTCCGAGACCGACCATCGTGTCGAACGACAGGTGCACGACGATCGGGTTCGGGCGCACGTCGAAGGGAAACGAATCGAGGCCGCGGACCTCGGCGTTGGGGTCGAACGCGGCCAGTATGCTGAGGCCGTATGGGATCTCGATCGCGTACAGGACCCGGTGCTCCGAGTTGCTGGGGATCCCGCCCAGGTGAATCGGAGCTCCACGCATGGTCGTGTACAGGCCTTCCATGGCGGCGAACTTGACCGGCTGCGCGCCGTAGACGAAGCGCGCGCTGGTGTCGCCGGTGATCCCGGCGAGCACGATCGCAATCCCAGCCATGGCCATCCCTAGCAGGAGGCCGTGACGATGGTGGACGTCGAAGCGGCCGCGAAGCATGCCGGCCGCATATACGGCGGCAACCACGAAACCCGTGACGACGTATGCCGAGACCAGCATGTGAACCGTCTCGGTCGGGGTGGAGGGATTGAACGCCGCCGCCACCGGATCGACCGACACGAGCCGTCCGTTCGCCAGCGTGAAACCGGAGGGTGAGTTCATCCAGGCGTTGGCCATGACAACGAATACCGCCGAGGCCGCGCCGCTCAGGGCCACCGGCAAGCCGGCAAGCCAGTGCTGCACCGGGCGCAGGCGGTCCCATCCGTACAGGTACAAACCCAGGAATATCGCCTCCAAAAAGAACGCGAATCCTTCGGCCGAGAACGGCAAGCCGATGATGCTGCCGCTGAAGGCCATGAAGCCTGGCCAGAGCAGCCCCAGCTCGAAGGAAAGCACGGTGCCCGATACGGCGCCGATTGCGAACAGGACGCCGAATGCGGAAGACCAGCGGCGGGCGAGTGCGATCCAGGCCGCATCACGACGCCACAATCCGATACCCTCGGCGGTCGCCATCAGCAGCGGCATGCCGACGCCGAGGACAGCGAACACGATATGGAAACCCAACGAGGTGCCCATCGAGGCTCGAGCGAGAGTCGCGTTGTCCAACAGCTCGAGACTACTAGCCGGGCGCTTGGCGCAGGCGCCCGCGGCTCACTCGATGATGTTCATCTCTCGCGCCGCCGCGACCGCTTCGATCTTCGAATGCACGCCCAGCTTCGTATCGAAGCTTCGGATGTGCGAGCGCACCGTGGCGTAGCTGATGCCCAGCCGGTCCGCGATCTCACGGCTTGATGCGCCTTCTGCCATGAGCCTCAACACCTCGCGCTCACGTGCGGTCAGGCTGTCACGCTTGACCCCGAGCTGGCCGTTGCGGCTGAGCAGCGAGGCGATCATCGACGGCGAGATCAACGACGCGCCATTGCCAACCTGCCTGACCGCCTCGATCAGGTCGGATGCGGCGCGCGACTTGTGAACAAACGCCCCGGCGCCGGCCTCGACTGCCGCGACACGGGCGGTCACGCTGTCGTCCCTGGTAAGGAAGACGAAGCGCATGTCCGGCCGCACCCGGCGGATGGCGATGGCCGCATCCAGGCCCGTGCCGTCGGGGAGATGGAAGTCCATCACCACGAGGTCCGGGTCCGTCTGGTGGGCCAGGCGAATGGCCTCGGCCACTGTGCGCCCGTAGCCACAAACCTCCATGTCGGGTTCGCCGTCGAGCAGCATCCCGAGCCCGTCGGAGACCAGTTGATGGTCGTCGACGATGACCACCTGGATCGCGCGCCCCCGCTCGGCGAACGCGCGCGACGCCGAGCTCAGGCCAGCTCGGCCCGCCGCAAGTGATAACGGGCCGACATCCTGCCGATCAGGACACCGATCTGCTCCCGCTCATCATCTCTCGCGACGCGAAGCCGCTCCCGATAGGTACCGAGCCAGTCGCAGATGTCCGTGAGGGCGTCAGGGAGAGGTGGTCCGGCTGGAAGGGAGGGCACAGGAGCTGCTTGCCAATCGATCGCGAACGGGACTAACGCTACCCCCGCGCTCCCCACCCCGTCACGAGCCCCACGGCGCCTCCCTCCAGCCACTCAACGGAAAGTAACCGCTAAAGCGCAACTTTGGTCGTCAAAAATTCGGTATCTACATGGGCCCGAACGGTGTAGAGTGACAGAAGGAGAGACGATTTGATAGAGCCTGCCCCGCAGGCATTTCGTCCGCTGCCTGGCGAGGATCACACCACGCTGGCGCTACCCGAGGTGGCGAGTTGGATCGCCATATACGAAGAGCTGTCCTCGGTGTTGCGCCTGGTGCTCTCGCGCATGGATGGAGACGGGGACGGCGACGGCACGACCGCGTTCCGCCGCAACCTGGCTTTCGTCGACGACCGCCTGACTCTTTGGCGCGATCGTCATCAGGCGCTGGCCGGGGTGACCATCGACCGCAAGGACCACTCGCTTACGTACGGCGGCCGTTACCTGAAGCTCACTCGGCGCGAGGCCGACCTGCTGGACTTCCTCGTCCGGCACCCAGGCCGGCACTTCACCACCCGGCAACTGACCGTACTGGCATGGCAGAACTCCCGCCTGTCCGATGCGCAGGTGCGGACCTACATGATGCGGCTGCGCCGGCGCCTGCGAGAGGTCGCCCTGGAAGGCCTCATCACCATCGTCCGCAATCGAGGATATGGTGCGGAGCTGCCCAAGCCGAATGGCGCAGAGCCGCCCCGGTCGAGCATTGATGGGCACTCCTGAAGGCGCTGCGCCGACCGTAGGCGATTCGATCGTCGCCTCGCGCCAGCTGATCGCCCAATCCAAGCGGCTGATGCTGACTTCGCTCGAACGGCGGTCGCAACTGCGCGGCGGCGAGGAATTGCGCAAGCGGGCGGAGCGCATACGCGACGAGACCGACAACGCCCATCGCACCTATAGAGCGGCCGTCTTGACCTGGGGACAGGCGACCTCCCTAGAGTTCCGACTGATCGCGTATAGCTCTCTCGCCGACCTCGCCGAGTCGCTGGTGGTCGAGCTGCTCGACACGATCGGCGGCCAGTCGGCGCGAGACACGCTCGACCTTGCCATCGAGATCGAGGGCCTTCAGATCTTGATCGGGCAGTGGCGGCACAAGGGCCGTCCGGCTCTCGCCTCAGCGGCCTGACCCGACCGACCCCTTTCCGTGAGGCGCCTTCACCTCCTCCATCACGACTACGACACCGCCTGCCCGGCCCCGGCCTGCCAACGCAGTGGCGGCCACGTTGCACCTTATGCGCTTGCCTCGCCTCGTGACCGCCTCCACCTCCATCTCCTGGTGAATCGGGTTCCCACGCAGAACTGAACGGATCATCGTCCGCAGCTCCTTGGTCGGCAGCCCGATGTCCAGATCGAAGAACGGCGTGCCCAAGACCTCTTCAGCCTTCAAGCCCCAGAGGTCGGCTGCGCGATCGTTCCAGACCCGTACGTCGAGGTCGGCATCGAGGACTGCAGCGCCCAACCGGATGTTGCCGAGGATGGCGTGCATGAAAGTGTTGAGCCGGTTGGCGATCTCGGTGCGCTCCTGGAGCACATTGTTCATTCCTTGCAGCTCGGCGTTGGTGGACTCCAGCTCCTCGTTCATCGTTTCGAGCTCTTCGTTGGTCGACTGCAGCTCTTCGTTGGTGGTCTCCAGCTCCTCGACGGTCGACTGCAGCTCCTCGTTGGTGGTCTCGAGCTCTTCGTTGCTAGACTGCAGCTCCTCATAGGCGGTCTCCACCTCCTGCTTCGCCCGCTCCAGCTCCGTGCGGAGCGCGACCTCGCCCGTGACCTCGATGAAGGTCACGCTGGCGCCCGCGATCGTCGACCCGTCGTCGAACAGCGGAGCGAACTGGAGGTTGAAACGCCGCATGGTGCCGTCTATGTCGGCGTGATCGACGCTCGCGAGTCCAATGGATCGGCGCTCACGAAAAACCTGGTCGATCGGCCCGCGCAGGTCCGCTGGGCGATATGACTGCTCCAGGTCCTTGAGGGGCCGGCCGATGTCCGTGACGCGAATGTCGAGCAGCCGGCGCGCAGACAGGTTCGCGAGCACAAGATTTCCAAGCGGATCGACCACCATCTGTGGATAAGGGGACCCCTCGGTGGCCATCTCGTGTAGGCGGATCTGCTTCGACACCTGGTCGCTCGCGTCGGCATTGCCCGTCTGGGCCAGGATCATCAGGCGTTCACGCAGCGGCGGCCGCGGCACCCTCCTGAACACCCGGTGCTTGAGCTCGACCGGCTCGAAGATCGACCCGTGCATGAGCAGCATCTCGGCTCGGCCCAAGAACAGGTAGCCCTCGTCTTCGAGCGCGTAATGGAAGCGGGCGAGCACCCTGCCCTGGGTCTCCGCCGTGAAGTACATGAGGGTATTCCGGCAGATCAGCAGGTCGAGGCGCGAGATGGGCGCATCCTGCATGAGATCGTGGCGCCCGAAAATCAACACCCGCCTCAGAGCCGTCTTGAAGGCAAGCCGCCCGCCCGAGGACTCGAAGTAGCGCGATTGCAGGCCTGGATCCAGCGGCTCGAGGTCCTTCTCCGAGTAACCGGATCTGGCCTTGTTCAGGGCGTCCTCGTCGACGTCGGTGGCGTAGATCTTGACGCGGCGCAGGAACATGTCCTGCCCGAGCGCCTCGCAGAAGAGCATGGCCGCGGAATACGCCTCCTCGCCTGAGGCCGCGCCTGCGCTCCAGATGCGAATGGTCCCGGTCTTCGCTGCGATCTTCGGGACGACCTCTCTGGCGAGGTAGTCCCAGGCTGGCGGGTCCCGGAAGAACGTGGTGACGTTGATGAGGATCTTGTCGAAGAGAACGGCGAACTCGTCGGCGTGCACCTGCAGGTAATCCTGGTAGGCGCCAAAGCTGGTCAAGCCGAGCTCGGCGCAGCGCTTGCCGATGCGCCGCACGATCGTGTTTCGCTTGTACCCTGAGTAGTTGAAGCCACGGTTCTCACGGAGGTACTGGAGCAGGACTTCGAAAGGCTTGCCGGCCTGTAATTGTTGTGCCCGCGAACTCACGGCCAAGCCTCTGAAATAGGGGTCCCCGCGAAGTTACGGCGAAGCCTCTGACTTTGTGGGGTCAAGTTCGTGGGGCTGTCGAGTGTCAATCGCGCTCCGCGCTGCCGAGCAGGCTCAGCAGCGCGCCGGGGATCTCCTCCAGCGATAGCACGAAATCGACGGCGCCTGTTCGGATCGCCGCCGACGGCATGCCGAAGAACTCCGACGAGGCCTCGTCCTGAGCTATCACTGTGCCGCCCCGCTGCTTGATAGCGGTCACGCCGATGGAACCGTCGTGGCCCGTGCCGGTCAGCACGACTGCGATTGCGCGCTTGCCGTACGAGGCGGCGACCGACTCGAACAGCAGGTCTGCCGACGGACGCACGAAGTTGACGAGCTCGGTCTGTGTGAGGCTGATGCTGCCGTCGCGGTTGATGAGCATGTGATGGTCCGGCGGCGCCAGGTACACGTGGCCCACCTGCACATGCGAGCCGGCAATAGCCTGGTGGATGGGAAGGACCGAGCGCCGCCCGACGATCTCGGCCATGAGGCTGCGGTGGCGAGGATCGAGGTGCTGGACGGCGACGATGGGGGCCGTGAACTTTGCCGGCAGGCGGCTGAGGATGAGCGTTAGGGCGCCCAGCCCACCGGCCGAGGCAGCGATGGCCACCACCGCGAACGGCGCGTTTTCGGTCCTTGATCCACGTCTCGGGATCCTGTTCGCAGGCGCGTTTGGCACGAGCCCATCCTAAGCGCCATCGGGCCGACCTGCCGGTCACAGTCGGCCCTCGACATGATTGGTCTCACGTGACCAGCCGGAGGACCCGCCCACGTCCGGCGGAGACAACGGACGAAACCGAGCGCCTTCGGCGGATGGCCGAGCCGGCGGTGTGCCTCTAGCTTGGCTGGTCGAGCACGGGATCGGATATCCATCTGATCGACATGACGAAGCTGAGCCAGGCGATCGCGATCAAGATGCCGCCCAGCACATCGGTGGGCCAGTGGGCGCCGGAATAGATGCGGCTGAAAGCGCCGACCAGGACGAAAACGAATGCGATCGCCCATCCGAGGGGCTGCCAGCGCCGGGGGATGAACTTCAACCCAAGACAGGTCATGAGGATCACGGCGTAAAAGGCGAACAGGATCATGTGGCCGCTCGGGTAGCTCGAGGCGCCGGGGTGCTCCGTCACATGGAGGACGTCAGGCACCGTGGGCCGGGGCCTCGATATCAGCCTCACCAGCAGGAAATACCAGCCGCTAACAAGCGCGCCAGAGACCAGCAAGCGCCACGACGCGCGATTGAGGGTGAGGATGATCGCGAATACGACCGCCTCCGCCTCGACGGCGTAGGGTCCCCCGATCTGCCTGTAGAAGTCGAGCAGTGGTGACAATGGCCCAAGGTCGACCGACTGCAACGCCCGCGCGACCGCGGCGTCGATCGCGAGCCTTGGATTCGTATAGACGATAACGGTGAGCGCAGCCACCAGGACCGCAGACAGAAGCGCTATTAGCAGGAGCCCGCCCCGAAAGTAGGCGCCGCTGCGTTTGGGGGCAGCGGCGCCTGCCAAATTGCTCGGTCTAAGCCCTCGAGCCGAGTGTGGCCCTGGTATCGGTGGTCTGCTTGCGGAGCCCGAGGTTGAGCACGTAGTAGAGAACGCCGGAGATCACGAATCCGACGATGAACGTGATGTCGCCAACGTTCGGGTTGTTGGTGGGAATTGGGCCCACATAGACGCCGAAGTCGTTCGCGAAAAGGGAGATGGACACGACCAGCCCAACCGCCATCGCAACCACTCCCTGCCAGCGGTTGTATCCGGTGTTGTAGAAAATGCTTTCGTCACCGTAGTCGCCCCGCCGAAGCCAGTAATCAACGAAGACCACCGCGAGCCAGGGAGCGATCCAGTAGCTGATGAGCAGCAGGAAAAACTCGTACTTGCTGCCCGGTGCGACCTGCGCCTGGAAGATGATGCCCAACAGGAAACCGATCACACCGACGATGATCGCAAGGGCGGCGCGGCGCTGCCGCAACGTGAGACCCATCTCTCGAATACCGAGGGAGACGAGCGACATGGTGCCGCTGTAGATGTTGATCGCGTTCGCAGCCACGGCTCCGAGAGCGATGCAGAGCAGCGCGAGGTAGTACACGGGATCCGGCATCGCCTTCTGAAGCTGCGCCGTCGGTATCCCTTTGAAGAAGTCTGTTCCGGGAGCGGTCACGAGTACCGCGCCTGCCAGCTCGAGCACGATGCAGGAGAGGAAGACGCCGAAACCCGCCCAGAACCCGACCATGGTCCGATTGATCGTTGGAGGAAGGTAGCGCGTGTAGTCGGCGGCAAACGGGTTCCAGCCGACCGCGTAGCCGAACGCGGCTGTGAATGCGAGCAGCCATCCGCCCGGGACAGGTTGCTGCGGCGAGTACCCGTAGTTGCCCTTGGTGAAGATGTAGAAGCACGCGACGATGAAAACGATGCCCAGGACTGGCAGCGCCCAGCGCTCGAACACGTGGATGAGGTTGTGTCCCAGGGTGGCGACCAGGACCTGGACCACGACGATGACCAGGAAGGCCAGCCAGAAGGTGTTGTTGAGGGCGGGGATCAGAGCCTGCAATGCGAAAGCTCCGCTCACGCTGTTGACGATGAACCAGCCAAACGAGGCCGTCAGGCCGTTCAACGCCGCGGGCAGGATGTTGCCGAGGAATCCGAACGCTCCGCGGCTCTGAACCATCATCGGCACGCCGAACTTGGGACCCCACGAAGACAGGACGCCGTGAGTGATGGACCCGAGCGCGGTCCCGATGATGATGGCCAGCGCCGCCTGCCACAGGTTCAGGCCCAGGAACGCGACCGCGATCACGCCGATGAAGATGGTGGCGAACTCCAGGTTCGGGGAGAGCCACGTCCAGAACAGGTCGATGGGCTTGCCGTGCCTCTCCTTGAGGGCTATGTACTCGACCCCTCCCGGCTCGACGGTGGCGACCCTCTCCCCATAGTCCCCCTCGCGAACCGGGACGTGCTTTTCTACCTCGTCAGCAGTCTGCATTGGCCTTCCCCCATGAAACGTACCGCCGGTGCTGCGCAGAGTTTAGGTCTCTGCTAGCCTCCCGTCGATGCTCGATCTTCTCCTGAAGGGCGCCCGCATCGCGGGGGAGTCGGACACCAGGGAGATCGGGATCCGGGAAGGCCGCATCGCCGAGCCGGAGCCGGAGGCCCGCCAGGTCATCGAGCTGGGCGGCGCGCTCGTGACCCCGGCGCTGGTCGAGCCCCATATCCACCTCGACGCGGTGCTCACCGTCGGCGAGCCTCGGCATAACCAGAGCGGTTCCCTTTTCGAAGGCATCGCCATCTGGGGTGAGCGCGTCAAGCAGCTCACCGTCGATGACGTCAAGAAACGCGTTCGGACCGTTCTTCGATGGCAGCTGGCCAACGGGGTCCAGTTCGTGCGCAGCCATGTGGATGTCTGCGACCCGGAGCTGCGCGCGGTGCGCGCCCTCCTCGAGCTACGCAAGGAGATCGGGGACCAGATGACGCTGCAGCTGGTCGCATTCCCACAGCAGGGCATCATGTCGTTCGAAGGCGGCGAGGAGCTGATGAAGCGCGCCGTCGATCTGGGCGTCGATGTGGTCGGCGCCATTCCGCATTTCGAGCTGACGCGCGAGTACGGCGAGCGCTCCGTGAAGTTCGCGATGGCATTGGCCGCGGACAAGGGCTTGCGGGTCGACATCCACTGCGACGAGACCGATGACGACCACTCGCGTTTCGTCGAGGTGATGGCGGCCGAGACGATCCGGCTCGGGATGGGCGGGCGCGTCACCGCCAGCCACACCACCGCCATGCATTCCTACAACGCCGCCTACGCCTACCGGCTGATCAACAACCTGAAGCGGGCGCGGATGCACATGGTCACCAACCCGCTCGACAACTCGGTGCTGCAGGGACGCTTTGACGCCTACCCAATCCGGCGCGGCCACACCCGGGTCAAGGAGCTGCTGGCGGCGGGAGTCAATGTGTGCGTCGGCCATGACTCGGTTATGGATCCCTGGTATCCGTTGGGCTACGGCGACCCGCTCCAGGCCGCGTTCGTGCTTGCCCACTACGGCCAGATGTCGGGCCACAGCGAGCTGAGGACTCTGATCGACATGATCACATTCAACCCCGCCAGCGCACTGGGACTCGAAGGCTACGGGCTTCTGCCCGGATGCCGCGCCGACCTGTGCGCCTTTGCGGCGCCCACCGCCATGGACGCGATCAGGCTCGTTGCACCGCGCAAGCTCGTCCTTCGCGCGGGCAAGGTGGTCGCGCGCACCGAGCCGGCGCGCACAACCGTGTTCTGGGACGGACGCGAGGAGCCGGTCGATTTCCTGAAGCCTTCGCAGGCGCTGTGATCCGAATCACCGTCGGGGGCTTCACATTCGCGGCGCGTCTCGAGACCGAGCGCGCGCCCAAGAGCTGCGTGAAGTTCCGAGCCATGCTGCCCCTCAGCGCGAAGCTGATCCAGGCCCGGTGGAGCGGAGAGTCATGCTGGATTCCCTTCGGCGACCTCGCGCTGGACATCGGCTACGAGAACCACACCAGCTACCCCGCCGCCGGCCAGCTCCTCCTGTACCCGGGAGGGCTCAGCGAGACCGAGATCCTGTTTCCGTACGGTGCGACGAGGTTCGCGAGCAAGGCGGGCCAGCTCGCAGGCAACCATTTCGCCACGATCTACGAGGGCAACGACCACCTGGCCGCGCTGGGGCGAAAGGTCCTGTGGGAGGGCGCGCAGGCCATCACCTTCGAGGCGGCAGGCGACGACTGACCGGTCGCCGGCGTCGACGGCCATGGAACGGCTGGACATCCTGGGCACACTGAGCCAGGAGGCAGGCAGGCTGACCAGGTCGTATGCGTCGGAGTCGATGCGCCGCGCCAACGAGCATGTTGCCGGTTGGATGCGCGCAGCCGGAATGGCCGTGCGCCAGGACAACGTCGGCAACCTCCGCGGGCGCTTCGAGGGCTCGCGTGTCGGCGGGCCGACTCTGCTGGTCGGCTCTCATCTCGACAGCGTTCGCGATGCAGGCAAGTACGACGGCCCGCTCGGGGTGATCGTCGCAATCGAGGTCGTGCAACGTTTTCACGACAGCGCGAAGCGCCTCCCCTTCGCTCTCGAGCTGCTGGCGTTCGCCGATGAGGAAGGATTGCGCTTCGGTTCCACTTACCTCGGTAGCGCGGCGCTGGCCGGGACGTTCGATGCCGCGGACCTCGATCGCATCGACGCCGACGGAATTTCGATGCGCGCCGCGATGCGGCGTTTCGGCGGCGACCCCGATCGCATCGGCGGTGACCGCTGGACCGCAGCGCGGCCGCTCGGCTACCTGGAGGTCCACATCGAGCAGGGGCCCGTGCTCGAGTCGCGCGGCGCGCCGGTAGGAATTGTTTCGGCCATCGCCGGGCAGAACCGGTACGTCCTGACATTCAAGGGAGAGGCGGGGCATGCCGGCACGGTGCCGATGGATCGCCGCCGGGACGCGCTCGTCGCCGCTGCCCAATTCGTACTCGCCGTCGAGACCGAAGCGCGGACGCTACCCGGGCTGGTCGCCACCGTCGGGCAGGTTGCCGTGCAGCCGGGAGCCACAAACGTGGTGCCCGGCGAGGTGACCGTGAGCCTGGACGTCCGGCACCCCGGTGACTCCGAGCGCGTTGCAGCTGCACGCCGGCTGCTGGAGGGCGCCGCTTACATGGCGAAGCGAAGAAACATCCACCTCAACACCCGCCAGCTCAGCGAGAGCGCCACCGTCCCGTGCTCGCCGAACCTGGTGGCCACGCTCTCGCAGGCGGTGCGCGAGCTCGGGCATCCGGTCGTCGAGCTTGCCAGCGGAGCTGGACACGACGCCGTGGCGATGTCGGCGCTGACTGACGTGGCCATGCTCTTCGTCCGCTGCAAGGGCGGCGTCAGCCACAACCCGGCCGAGTCTGTCGAGACCGCCGACGTCGGGGTCGCCATCGATGTGCTCGGCCGAGCTCTCGAGCTCCTGGCCACCGCATGATCATCCGCGGCGGCACGGTCGTGACATCACGCGGGGTCGAGAAGGCCGATGTCGCAATCGCCGGCGACCAGATCGCGGCAGTCGGACTGAACCTTACCGATGACGGCGAAGAGATCGAAGCCTCCGGCCTGCATGTGTTTCCGGGCGGTATCGACTCGCACGTTCACTTCAACGAGCCCGGCCGGACCGAGTGGGAGGACATCGCGCACGGGTCGGCGGCGCTGGCCGCCGGCGGGTACACGAGCTTCATCGACATGCCTCTAAACAATCTCCCCGTGACTACGGACGTCGCCGCGTTCGACCTGAAGCTCGAGGCGATGAAGCGCTCGTCGAAGGTTGACTTCGGACTGTGGGGCGGGCTGGTGCCAGGCAACCTCGACCGCCTGGAGCCCCTGCTCCGGCGCGGGGTCATGGGCTTCAAGGCGTTCATGTGCCCAAGCGGGATCGACGAGTTCCCGGCATGCGACACGGCGACGCTGCGCGAGGGTATGGCGAGGATCGCCGAGCTGGGTTCGATCCTGTTGGTCCATGCCGAGGACCCCTCACGCCTCGGCACGCCGGCCGGAACCAGCGCGCGAGACTTCATCTGGTCACGCCCAGCCGACGCCGAGCTGGAGGCGATCTCGCTCGCGATCGATATGGCCGGTGCCGCGGGTTGCCGGCTGCACATCGTGCACGTGAGCACTGCGAGCGGCGCCGAGATCATCTCCGAGGCCCAGCAGCGTGGCATCGATGTGAGTGGCGAGACCTGCCCCCACTACCTTCTTTATGTCGAGGACGACATGGAGCGCCTTGGCGGCATCGCCAAATGCGCGCCGCCCTTCCGCACCGCGCTCGACCGCGAGCGTCTGCGGCGGATGCTGCGCGACGGCCGCCTGCCGATGGTCGTCTCCGACCACTCGCCCAGCACCCTCGCGCTCAAACAGGGCGATGACTTCTTCAAGGTCTGGGGAGGCATCTCAGGCTGCCAGACGACGCGGCGCCTGCTGCTGGCGAACACTGACCTGGAGCTAGAGGGCATCGCCGCGGTCACCGCGACCAACGTCGCCGCGCGGTTCGGGCTGACGGGCAAGGGAGACATCGCTCCTGGATTCGACGCGGACCTGTGGCTGGTGGACCTGTCGCACGACGCTGTCGTACGCCGGGAAGACCTGCTCTATCGCAACCCATTCAGCCCGCACGAAGGCCAGAAAATCAGAGGTAGAACGGTCACTACCCTGGTTCGAGGCGGCGCCGCGATCGGTAAGCTCATCCGGCCAGCCGCGCGCTCGTAGCTGCGATCTCACGCGCGATCTCGTCCTCGTCGGCTGTCAAGAGCCTCCCGTCGAACACCACGACCCGCCCGTTGACGATCACGATCGCCGCGCGCGATGGCGGCGCGAGCGCCAGGCCGGCCAGCCGGTCCGCCACGCCCGCGTGCGCCAGGTCGTCAACACGGAACAAGGCGATGTCGGCGCACTTCCCCACCTCGAGGGTTCCGCAGTCCTCTCGACCCAGGCACTCCGCGCCGCCTTTGGTCGCGAGCCCCCATGCGCCGCGTGCGTCGAGCCCCCTGCGCGCGGTCTCATCGCCAAGCATTGCCGCCCTGGCGCGGGCAAGGTAAATGGCCTGATGGATCTCCACCGCAATGTTGGCGTCCTCGTTGCTGGCCGAGCCGTCCACGCCAAGACCGACCCGGGCGCCCGCCCCAACGAGGTCTGCCACCCTGCACGCACCGGCGCCGAGCCGCATGTTGCTCGAGGGGCAGTGTGCGATTCCCGTCCTGGCTTCGGCGATGCGGTCCACTTCCGCATCGTTGAGGTGGACTCCGTGCGCATACCACACGTCTTCGCCGGTCCAGCCAACGTCTTCCATCAGCTCCAGCGGTCTGCGGCCGAAGCGCTCCAGGCAGAAGCGCTGCTCATCGAGGGTCTCCGCGAGATGCGTGTGGAGCCGCACCCCGTGGCGCCGAGCGAGGGACGCGGATTCCTTCATCAGCTCCGGCGTCACGGAAAACGGTGAGCACGGCGCGACCGCCACGCGGCACATCGAGCCGGGCTCAGGGTCGTGGTAGCGCTTGATGGTCGCCTCCGTGTCGGCGAGGATCGCGTCCTCGTCCTCGACCACGCTGTCGGGAGGCAGGCCGCCCTTCGATTCGCCGAGCGACATCGAACCCCGGCAGGGATGGAATCGAAGCCCTAGCTCACGGGCTGTGTCGACGAGGGCATCGAAGATGCCAGGCCGGCCGCGCGGAAACACATAGTGGTGGTCTGTCGACAGCGTGCACCCGGACAGGAGCAACCGCGAGATCGCCGCCCGCGCCGCGACGCGAACGATGTCGGCGTCGATGCGCGCCCACACCGGGTAGAGAGCGCGCAGCCACTCGAAAAGCGTGCCGTCTGGTGCATAGCCGCGCGTCGCCCACTGGTACATGTGGTCGTGAGCGTTGACCAGGCCCGGTACGGCGACACAGTTGGATGCATCGATCACCTCGCTGGCGGGCGGGGCATCGCCCGACCCGACCTCGGAGATCATCCCGTCGCGGGCCAACACCCAGCCGCCCTCGATCTCGCGATGTCCGGTGTACAGGAGGCCGGCGCGTACCAGCAGCGAAGCCGTCACTGCAACGGAGTGTCGACGAGGTCGTGCGGGCGGACCGGCACCCGCGTGAGCTGGCGACCGCTCGCGGCCCGGATGGCGGCGACTATGGCCGGGCCTGAGGAGATCGTCGGCGGCTCGCCGACCCCCTTGAGGCCGAACGGAGAGTTCGGGTCGCCCAGCTCGAGGATGTCCATGCGAACTGGGGGCATGTCCAGGGTGGTCGGAAGAAGGTAGTCGGTAAAGGAAGGATTCCGGATCACCCCGTCCTTGACCTGGATCTCCTCCATGACCGCAAGCCCCAAGCCCTGGGCGGCTCCGCCCTCGAGCTGGCCCTCCACCGCCTGCGGGTTGATCGCCTTGCCCACGTCCTGCGCGGTCGCCAGCTCAACGACCTTGACCAGCCCGAGCTCGACATCGACGTCGACGACGGCCCGGTGAGCCGCGAACGCGAACTGCATGTGCGCTCTGGCCTGTCCGGTCTCGCCATCAAGGCGCGACGTGCCGCGCGGGCGGTATTCGCGCGTCTCGTCGATCACCTCTTCGCCGAGGAGGGTGGCGAGGGTGATCACCACGCCGCCATCCGCTGAGACGATCGCATCTCCCTCCAGCCGCCATCCGCCCAATTCGCCGGGCCCGTCGCGTCCGAGCCCACTTAGCTCCGACTCCGCGAGCGCAAACACGCGCTCCCGCACGGCTTCGGACGCGGCCTTGACCGCACCGCCCGTGATGTACGTCTGCCGCGACGCCGACGACGACCCGGACGAACCGACCTGCGTGTCGGCGCCGAGCACGACCACGTCATGCACGCCGAGCACCGTGCCCGCGATCTGGGCCTGGACCATGACCAGGCCCTGGCCGACCTCCGCGCCCGCCGTGTGCACCTCCACGCGCGGCCGCCCGCCCGCCACCGCAAGCCGAACTCGGGCAGTCGAATAATCGTTGAAGCCTTCCGAGTAGCCGACGTTCTTGAAACCCACCGCGTAGCCGACACCGCGGCGCACTCCCTCTCCGTGCGTCGTGTTGGACACGCCACCCGGCATCTGGGTGAGGTCGAGGAGATCGCCCCGCACTGCGGCTGGCATCGGCATCGCTTTGATGCGGCGCAGAAGCTCGGCTACCGGGACGGGACCGTCCACGGCCTGACTCGTGACCAGCGTGCTGCCCGTCTCCATCGCGTTGCGGATGCGCAGCTCGACCGGGTCCATGCGGAGCGCGGCGGCGAGCTTGTCCATCTGAGCCTCGTGCGCGTAGCAGTTCTGCACGGAGCCGAACCCGCGCATGGCGCCGCAGGGCGGGTTGTTCGTGTATACGACCCAGCCGTCGATGGTCGCGTTTGGGCACTCGTACGGACCTACCGCGAAGCAGCATGCGTTGGAGATGACGGCGGTCGAGCTGGATGCGTATGCGCCACCGTCGAGAAGGATGCGGGCTTTCACGTAGACGAGCTTGCCCTCACGAGTGGCGCCGTGCTCGTAGCGCATCCTGGCCGGATGCCGGTGCACATGGCCGACGAAGGATTCAGCGCGCGAGTACGACATCTTCACGGGCCGTCCGGTTCTCAGCGCGAGCATGCAGGCGTGCGCCTGCATCGACAGGTCCTCGCGGGCCCCAAAGGCGCCGCCAATGCCCGCCATGGTCAGCCTGACCGCGTCAGGCGGCAGCGCGAGCACGCTGGCGAGCTGCTCTCGGTCGATGTGGAGCCATTGCGTGGCGATGTACAGGTCGACACCGCCCGCGCCGTCGGGTATCGCCAGCCCTGATTCAGGACCGAGGGGCGCCTGATCCTGCATGCCCACCTCGAACTCGCCGGTCACCACGACATCGGCGTGGGGGTGCTGGTCGCCTTTCCGAATCTTGATGCCGCGGGTGAGGTTGCCGTCGGGGTGCAGGCGCGGGGCGCCCTCAGTGAGCGCGAGCTCTGGGTCGGTCAGCGGCGCGAGAACCTCGAACTCGACGTGCACCGCCTGTGTTGCACGCCTCGCCTGCTCAGGGTGGTCGGCCGCCACCAGCGCGACCGCCTCGCCCCAGTAGCGGACGACGTCGACCGCCAAAACCGGCTGGTCGGGAATCTCCAGGCCGTACACCTTGCGTCCCGGCACATCTTCGTGAGTGAGGACCGCCTGCACCCCGGGCATCGAGCGCGCTTCGCTGATGTCGATCGACACGATCCGCGCGTAGGGGTGCGGGCTGCGCACGGTCGCACCCCACAGCATCCCGTCAACCTGCAGGTCGGAGGAGTACGGGAAGTCGCCGCGCGTCTTGAGCGCACCGTCGGGGCGCCGTACGGCCTCGCCGACGCGGCCGCTCACAATCGCGGCGGGGGCGAGCTTCGGGTTTGCCGTCATGACGCGACCACCCTTGCGGCTGCCAGGTGTACGGCCGCGATGATCTTGGCGTAGCCGGTGCAGCGGCAGATGTTCCCCGCCAGGGCCTCGCGGATCTGCACCGTGGTTGGCTCAGGGGTTCGTTTCAGCAAATCGTGGGCGGCCACGACCAATCCAGGCGTACAGAAACCGCATTGGACGGCGCCCGCCTCCACGAAGGCCTCCTGCACGGCATGGAGCGCGCTTGCCGAGCCGATGCCTTCCACCGTGACGATCTCGCGACCTTCGGCCTGGGCGCCGAGCACGAGGCAGGCGCAGACCAGCGTCCCGTCGAGGTACACGGAGCACGAGCCGCACTCGCCCTGCTCGCAGGCGTTCTTGGACCCGAAAAGGCCGAATCTCTCACGCAGCAGATAGAGCAAGCTCTCCCCTGCCCACGCGCCGTCGGCGCTTGCCGGCTTGCCGTTGACGGTGCAGGTGATCTTCATCACGCCGACCGCCGGTGCTCGTCCCATGCCCAAGCGAAGGTTCGGCGCGCGAGCACCGCGAGCGCATGTATGCGATAAGCGGCTGTGCCACGCACGTCGTCGATGGGCCGCGCCGCTGCGGCGACGAGCTCACCGAAACGCGCCACCGCCGTCGAAGCCACAGCCGCCGGCTGCTCCCATAGACCCTGTTCGTCGAGCACGCCTGCAATGAATGCTTCCGCCTCAGTCGCCCGTAGCGGCGTTGGCCCGGCCGAACCGATTCCCGTCCCGACGTGCTTACGTCCCACGTCTAGCGCGATCGCGAAGGAGCACACGGCGATGACCATCGCGTTTCTCGTGCCGACCTTGGAGAACTGCTGCGGGCCCCTTGCGGGCTCCACCAAGAAGGCCGCGATCAGCTCGTCTTCCTTCATCACGTTGCGCTTGGGCCCGACATAGAAGTCGCGTACGGGAACACGCCGGCTGCCTCGAATCGAGGCCAGCTCGACCAGCGCGGCAGAAGCCAGCAAAGGGGGGTGCGCGTCCCCGGCGGGGGATGCCGACCCCAGGTTGCCGCCCACAGTGCCGCGATTCCGAATCTGCGGCGAGCCCACTGTGCGGGAGGCCAGTGCCAGCCCGGGAAGGCGATCGCTGAGCTCCTCGATGATCCGCGCGTATGTCACGCCCGCGCCGACGCGGAGCATCGATCCTTCGCTGCTCCACTCCTCGAGCTCGGCGACCCTGGTCAGGTCGATGACGGCCGCCGGCCGCTGACGGTCGAAGTTGATCTCGACCATCACATCTGTGCCCCCTGCGATGGGAAGGGCCTCGGGGTGGGCGGCTTTCATCTCGAGCGCCTCGTGCCACGTCGTCGGTTGCAGGAACTCCATCCGGCTACCAGGCCAGGCCAGGCTCCGGCGCATCGTCTCGGGTCACGGTCCCTTCGATAGCTCCATACGGCCGGTCCGGCGCGTAAAAGACCTCGTTGGCGTTCTCGAGCCCGAACGGCGAGAGGTCCACCGCGAAGTGATGCCTGTTGGTCAGCGACAGGCGGATCTCTGCTAAGTCCGAGCAGGCCTCGAGAGCCGCTGAGCCCATCGCATACAGCGTCTGCTGGAGCGCGAGGCTGTGCTTCGATGCGAACGCCTCGACGAGCGCGCCCCGCGCCCGAGTGAACGCCGTGGCCCAGTCGACATCGAGCCGGCCGTAACGCCACCTGGCCAGAACACCCGTCGACAGCACCCGGTCACGCGTCTCTTCGAGGGTCGTGTAGCGATCCTTCGGATAGCCCCAGAACTCCGAGCCGGTCGACTTCAGGAGGACGAGATCGCTGAGGCCTGACACGACCCACGCCGCGTCCTTTGTCGAGGTGACCGTGGTCAAGCGCCTCTCCGCGCCGGCGCTGGCGAAGGCATGCGGGTGCGGGCGACCGCCAACCTCGATGCGCGACCACCCATGCTCCTCGATGGTCACCCGCGCACGATGGACGGAGACGAAGTCGGCGGCGAAGTGACGGGCCAGGCGGAGCGCAAACTCCTCGCTCTCGCCGACCGGAGCTTCCTTCGCGAATGCGAACACGGTGTTCTTCTGTGTATCCGTGGGCACCACCTTGCTGTTGTCTCCGGCAAGGTGACTGGCACCGAAGTCGCCGGCGAGGGCGATGCTGACCACCAGGTCCTTGATTCGGTGGGTCTCGCCGTCTCTGCTCACCCGGACCAGGTGCGTTTCGGCCTTGCCGTACTGGTTGTCGCCGAGGACGATCGTCATCGACCCTTGTACGTCGAGTAGCCGAACGGGCTGAGCAGCAGGGGCACATGTAGGTGCGTATCGCCGTCGGCGGCCACAAACACGACCGACACCTCCGAATAGAAGGCATGGGTTCCCGACCCTTTGAAGTACTCACCCGCGGCGAAGTCCAGCCGATACTCACCCGCCTCGAGCGGCACGCTCGAGAGCTCATTGACGCGGCCGTCGGAGTCGGTGACGGCGCGGCCGACCACTGACCACGGACCTCCGGCCTGGCGCCGGCTGAGCATGACCGCCATGCCGCCGGCAGGGCGGCCGCGACCGATATCAAGCACATGCGTGGAGATGCTCATTCGCTCAGCATGCGTTCCAGCCGGATCCGTGTGATCTTGCGGTGCTCGGCCGCCGCGACGGCGACCTCCGTTGCGGAGTCGTTTTGCATGCGCCGATGCAGCTCCACGAGGATCTCATCGGCAGTGCGGCCGGAGGCCGAGATGAGGAACACGTGGCCGAAGCGCGCCTCGTAGCGGCGGTTCTCATCGGCCAGCGCGGCCATGGTTTCGGGAGAGGCTGAACGAACGCCGGCCTGCTCGCGTTCCGACGACTCGGGCGCGTGGCCACCGCTCTCGCCGATCCTCGGATGAGCCGCGAAGGCCGCCAGCCAGTCGGACGGGGCCAGCTCCGACCACGCGGTATCGCAGGCGGCGATAAGGCTTTCGAAATCGCGATACGGCCGCCCCGATGCAACCCGCTCGGCCCATGGCCGCGACGCGAAGCATTCATGGAGGTTGCTGACGGCCTCCTCGGCGGGCATTTCATTGAAGCGAGCGATCACTCAAGACCCAGCGGCACCAGCTCGAATCGGCGGACGTCCACCAGCCCCTGGTCGGTGATCTTCAGCTCGGGGATGACCGACAGCGCGAGGAAGCTCACGCTCATGAAGGGTGCGGCCAAAAAGACGCCCATACCCGCGAGCCGGCGCTCCATCGACCTGAGCTTCTCGTGCACATGCGCGAGGGGTTGGTCGCTCATCAGACCCGCGACCGGCAGGGGCAGCTCCTCGACGATGCGGCCGCCATCGGCGATCACGATGCCGCCGCCGATCTCGGCGAGCCTGCACGCGCACGCGGCCATGTCAGTGTCGTCGACTCCGAGCACGACCATGTTGTGGGCATCGTGGGCCACGGTTGATGCAAAGGCGCCGCGCCGCAGCCCGACGTTCGTCGCGAACCCAAGGCCAATACGCCCGCTGGCGTGGTGGCGCTCCAGCACCGCAATCTTCACGAGGTCGCGCGCGGGGTCGGCCACGATGGCGCCGTCTCGCACCATGGGCTGGACCGCGTCGGTCGCGGTCAGCAGCTGGCCGGGGATGACCTTGATCACGCGCATGCGCGCGGGCCCGCTCGGGACTCGGAACGACTCGGCGGAGACAGGCGCCAGGTGAACCGTCTGCCGGACCCACTCCGGGACCTCGAGCTTGGTGAAGCGTGGCGGGGCGCCCCGCTTGAGAACCTGGCGAGGCTGGAACGAGACGAGATCGTTCAGCACCACAATGTCGGCCTGGTGGCCCGGTGCGACGGCGCCCAGACGCCAGAGCCGGTGATAGGTGGCGGGATTGATCGTCGCCATGACGATCGCGTCCTCTGGGCTGATGCCTTCCTCGACCGCCACTCGCACCATCTGGTTGATGTGGCCCTCTTCGACGATGAAGCTCGGCTCGCGGTCATCTGTGCAGAACATGCACCAGTCGCTGCCATGCTGCTTGACGAGCGGCAGGAGGTCTCGCAGGTTGCGCGCGATCGAGGCTTCGCGGAGCATCACCCACATCCCCAGCCGCCTCTTCTCGAGCGCCTCCTCATAGGTGGTGGCTTCGTGATCCGAGCGGATGCCCGCCGCCAGGTAGGCGTTGAGCGCGGGTCCGTGCAGGCCGGGCGCATGGCCGTCGACGTGGTCGGTGAGGCCGGTCGTGAGCTTGGCCACCTCCGCCTCGTCGCCGGCGACGACCCCTGGGAAGTTCATCATCTCGGCGATGCCGATCGTGCGGTGGCGCCGCAGCAGGCTCTCGATGTCGCCGGTCGTGAACGGCCGCCGCGGCGACTCGAAGCGCGAGGCCGGCACGCACGAGGAGGCCATCACGTACACGTCGAGCGGAAGGTCGGCGCAGCAGTCGAGGAGCCAGTGGATGCCGTCGGTGCCGAGCACGTTGGCGATCTCGTGGGGATCGGCGACGACCGCAGTCGTGCCATGGGCCAAGACCGCCCGGGCGAACTCGTCGACCATCAGCTTGGACGACTCGATGTGCATGTGGGCGTCGATGAAGCCGGGCACGAGGTAGGCGCCGGAAACGTCCTGACGCGTATTGCCTTCGTAGCGTCCGAGCCCGACCACGTGGCCGTCCTTGATGGCGACGTCCACCTCCAGCCACTCCTTGGTGAACACCGAGAGCACCTTGCCGCCCGCCAGCACGAGGTCGGCCGGCTCGTCACCCCGCGCGACAGCCATCCAATGCGCGTCGATGAGGGTCAAGGATAAGGCCCCGCCTCGCAAAGGTTCAGCACTCGTACGGATGACTCCGCAAGCGAGCCGCGCGATCCGGCGGGCATCAAACGAGCGCATGGTGAAGCGTGGCCGGCCCCTGTTCCTAGCGAACGGTGACTTTTGGCGTCGCCGGCTCGGGCGGTGAGGCAGCTCGCGCCCTGCGTGTAGCCAGCGTCGAACCGATCAGAACCAGGACGAACCCGATACCCATCCCGGCGGTGAACATCTCGTGCAGCACCAGGACGCCGGCGACGGCCGCCACCGCGGGGTTGATGTAGGTGATCACGGTGGCGCGCACCGGACCGATCTCGGCGATGAGCGCGAAGAAGACAAGGAACGCGAGCGCCGTGCAGATCAGCGCGAGCACCCCGACCGATGCGAACACGCCGGTGCTCGGTATGGTTCGCGGCCATTGCACGACCGCGACGGGAGCATATCCGGCTGCACAGACCCCCAACGCGGCCGCGATCACGCCCACGGATGGCAGCCCGGACAGGAAGCGCGAGAGGATCGCCGGGCCAACCGCGTAGCAGACCGCGACCACCGCCATCTCCGCCAGGGGGAGCCAACCCGTGGCACGAACGTCCAGGCCCACGATCGCAGCCACCCCGGCGAGACCGACCAGCAGGCCGGCGAGATTCATGCGCCTGATGCCTTCGCGGTTGCCGAACAATGGCGCTACCGCGACGCCGACGAGTGGAACGGCAGACGTCAACAACCCGGTGAGCGAGCTGGAGATCCGCTGCTCCGCGCTGGAAAGGGCGAACCACGGAATGGCGATCTCGATCACGGCGAACACGAGCAAGGGTCTCCAGCGGACCAGTACCGGGCGAACCGCACCCAGCCGTGCGGCGATGGGCAGCAGCACCAGGGCGGCGACTAACGTGCGCAGGAACACGAGCGTCGCGGGGGTCAGCTCGCCTACGGCGATGCGGATGAACAGGTATGGGATGCCCCAGATCACGCACATCGCCGCGAACAGCAGCAGGCCGCGACGGGTCACGGGGATTCAGCTCCCAAGGCGGACAAGGATCGCACGGCACCATCAATGGGCGCGCTAAGGGTGCTGGTCGGCCGCCTTCTGCACGAGCCCGGCGGACTCGGTGATAACGACACGCACACGCTGGACCGCGTTGTTCTGTACGCCTTCGCGGTTCCAACTCTGCGTGGTGGGCTGAATATTGCCGGCGGCGTCTGTCGCGCGGACGCACAATTCATGTTCGCCGGACTCGTGCGCATCCCACTCGAAGCTCCATGGGCGCCACGCGTATTCGGAGAGGCTGTCGCCCAGAGATGCGGAATCCCATGTGAGCCCGCCGTCCACGCTCACCTCCACCTTCGTGACCTCGCCATACCCCGACCATGCTCGGCCGGCCAGCATCTGACGCGAAGGCGCGACCAATCGGAGTCTCGACGCGAAGTCGGGGATTCCGGGCGGGACCATCAGGGCTCGCGGCAGCATCCTCGTCACCGGGACGCCCGCATCGTCGTCGGAGAGTCGGACGTGGTATGCCGTCGCCTGCTGGTAGCCATGGAAGCCGCCATCCAGCAAGGTGATGCCGCGAAGCCACTTGACGTGCGCCATTCCGTACCAGCCAGGGACGATCAGCCGGAGCGGGAAGCCGTGCTGCGGCGGGAGCGGCTGTCCGTTGATCTCGTACGCGAGCAGGACCTCGTCGCGGCGGCAATCGGCGAGGGGGAGGCTGCGCTCGTACTGCTGCTCGATATCGCCCTGGATGCCGCGGTCCATCCCGGTGAACACCACGTCGCCCGCCTGCGCGAGCGGCTCGGCCTCGTCGAGCAGTGCGCCTAAAGGCGTTCCCGTCCAGTCGGCCGTTCCCACCGCCTCCGCCAGCCACGGCTGGCTCAACGGCCGGGGTGACAGGCGGGCCCTGCCGTTGCCCGCGCACTCGAGTGTGACCGTGATCGTTTTCGCCGGCCTGGCCCTGAGCTGCTCGAGGCCGAGCTGCATCGGGCGGCGCACACGGCCCCCGATGGTCAGCGCCCAGGTCGCCGGGTCCACGGCCGGAACGTCGAAGTGGATCAAGAGATAGTGGAGACCGACGGGCGTGACTGGAAATTGGAGCGCTTCGAGCGGCATCGAGTGGTTGCGCACCGCCAGCTGGAGCTCCTGCAGCGTGATGTCCGGCCCGTCGATCAGGGTGCCGGCAGGCAGGTTATCGGTGGCCTTCGTCTTCACATGTCGAATTGTCTCCTCCCGCTGGATTGCGAACTGTGCAAACATTTGTTTGGGAGAGATAGCGTGGAGAGCGGCCTGAACACCGACGACCCGACGACCCTGGTGGTCGACCTGAACTGCGCTTTCGCCTCGATCGAGCAGCAGCACGATCCCAGCCTGCGCGGCCGCCCGCTGGTGATCGCTGCGTACGCCACGGATGCGGCGACCATCGTGTCGGCCTCCCGGGAGGCCCGTGACCTGGGGATCAAGACAGGTATGAAGGTGTTCGAAGCGAAGGCGATCTATCCGCAGATCGCGATCCGGGAGCCGAACCCGCCCCGCTATCGGATCGTCTCGGACCAGCTGGTCGACATCATGGGAAGGCACAGTCCTGACGTCTTGCGTATGTCGATAGACGAGGCGTCATTGAACCTTGCGGGCACCCCCAACCTCGTCAAGCTGGGGCCGGAGGAGGTCGGCCGCTCCATCAAGCGCGCCCTGCGGCGCGAGGTGGGCGAATGCATCACCTGCTCAGTCGGCATCTCCACGTCGATCTGGATGGCGAAGCAGGCATCGAACCTTAACAAGCGAGATGGTCTAGAGCGTATCGACCACACCAACCTGGTCCCAGTGTTCGAGCGCCTACGGCTGACCGACCTGTCCGGCATCGCCGATGCCACCGCACGTCGCCTGCTGAAGGCGGGAATCCGTACTCCGGTTGACTTCCTGCGCTCGAGCCCTGAGCAGCTGCTCTTCGCCGGCATTCAGCGACCGGTCGCCGATGCCTGGCTGCGGCGGCTGAGAGGATTCGAGGTCGGGGCGTTCGAAGGTCCCGCGCGCAAGAGCTACAGCCACTCGCACGTGCTCGCGCGATCGACGAGCTCGCAACGCGAGCTCGAGGAGCTGCTGATGCGCCTATCCGAGATGGTGGGCCGCCGGCTCAGGGCGGCCGACCGGCGCGGCCGTGTCGTTTCGGTTAGCGTCGTCTACCGCCCGGACACGGATCGTTTCTCCAGGCAGGCGACGCTCGACATCCCGATTGCGACAGGCGAAGAGATTTACTCCGCGGCGCTCGCGCTGCTCGCGGGACGCGACGTGCGGCGCGCGGTCGGCACGCTGGGCGTGGGGCTGGCGGGGCTGAGCAATGCCGGCGACGGCCAGTTGGATCTGTTCGCGGGTTCGTCACCGCCGCGGCGGGAGCGGCTCGAGGTGGCGATGGACGCGATCCGCGATCGGTTCGGCGAGGACGCGGTGCAGCGAGCTCGCCTCCTCGGCCGGGCGCCCGTGGTGCGGGATCGCATTGCATTCGGCAACACAGGCCACCCGGAAGAAAAGTGACCTGAAGGTCAGCCGAGCGATTCCGCACGTTTGACGCCAGAGGGGTCCTTGCCTGCCTGGTATTCGGCATTTCTGGCGCCAAACGAGCCTTATCAGGAGCTCTAGCGGTCCTCCAACCATCCCGCCACGGGAACGAAGCGGCTGTGCGCCTGGGCTGCCCGCCACCTGCACGACAGGTATAGCAGCGCCGCCAGCGCGATCAGGTAACCCGCGAAAAGCGCGATGTCGGCGACTCCCGACACCTGGATGAGGTCCCAGCCCCAGACACCGCTCCCCTGCCGCACCGGAAACTGCTGCAGCGCCACGCTCTGGTCCATCAACACGATTCCAGTGAAGGGATCGACGAGCGGCCGAGGCAGCAGCCAGGCGACGGCCTGTTCGATGGAATAGAGCCCGCTCGGCGCTATGAAACCGTCGCCAAGCGCCGAACGCTGGTATGCGGCGTCGGCGCCGAGGCTGAGCATGACGACCGACGCGATCATGCCCACGATGCGTCCGAAGGTGCAGGTCAGGACGATGGCCAGCATCAGGAGCGGCACCGCGTTCACAAACAGAACGGCTACATGGAAAGCCTCCTCTCCCTGGTACCGCCCGCCGAAGTCGAGCACCTCGACCAAAAGACCCAGCACGATCGCGGCCAGGGCGAGGCCGCCGACGCCGACCACCAACCGGCCCGCCATGAACGCGAGCGGGCCCGACCTGCCGCGCGAGCTCATGCTCTCGAACTCGGAGCTCAGGTCGGGGGACAGCAGCCCGTACGCGCTGACCAACGCACCGACCATCAGCGCGAAACCGATCGTCTCATTGACGGTCGCGAGCCGTCCGAGCTCGCCGTGGACGACGCCTGAGGGCGCCGGCGTCACCAGGCGCTGGACCACCACCAACAACGCGACGCCCGCCAGAAGCATTGGCAGCAGGCGCCGGCCCCAGGTGCGGCCCCAGGCGACCCGAATCTCATCGCCAAAGCCGGTTGCGCGTTGATTTCCCCGGTCGAGAGACGTGCCGTTCATTGCCGGTCAAACGATAGGGTTTGGCGGCTGCGTATATAAAGAAGACGCGCGAGCAGCAGCGGTCGACTGTCAGGCGGTGCGGTGCGGGACCACCTCGTCAAGCGACCTCTTGAGACGCTGCAGGGCGTCGGCCGGCAACTGCGCCTCCTCCAGCCACGCAAAGATCGCGTCGGCGATCTGGCGCCATGTCGCGATCTGACGGGCCATCGCCGCGCCCCAGTACGACTTCGACCACGCGGCTGCGGCGAGCCAGCCCGCAACCACACA
>VBGM01000004.1 GCA_005880855.1 Chloroflexota bacterium | reverse complement strand
GCCGCCAACTCGGGGAGCACGCCTACCTTCACCATGCACTCGATATCGCGGCCGGCCTTGCCATTCTGGAAGGTGATGCCCAGCGCGGGTTGACACTGGTAGGCGCCGCTGATGCCGCGCTCGAGCGAATTGGGTGGTCACCGACTTCCGTGTGGGACCGTCTTCTTGAACCGTATTTCCAGATTGGACGCGAAGCCCTTGGTTCGAGGGACTCTGCGGCCGCGGAACAGGAAGGGCGGAGGATGAACTACGTTGAGGCTGTCGAGTACGGTCTGGCCTGGCTGAGTACGGGCACATGAAGGACGCGAAAAGTAAGCGGGACAACGCGGCCATATGCGGGTCAGCCGCTGAGTTGGCGAGCCGGTGATCGCGGATAGAACCAGGGGCGGCCCGACGGCCGCCCCTTGATCGAGGAAGAGCGGTCTTGCTGACTAGCCGTTAGAGGGGCAGGCGTTGATCCAACAGTAGAAAAACGGAGTCGAGTCGGCACCGGATTGCACTTTCTGCGCGGACCTCTGCTTCCAGGACAGGATCTCCTCGTCGCCCGGGAAGAGGTTGTCGGCCTGCGTGAAGTAGGTCACCGCGATCTTGAAGTGGCCCCCATCGTAGGCGTCCAAACCCAGGGAGTAGAGCTTGGTGGTCTGGCTTTCACCAGGTTTCACGCCGGCCTTCTGCAGGTACTCCTTGAGGATCGAGGTCGGGACCAGGAAGTTGAAGCCCTGGATCTCGTTGCCCTGCTCATCGATAGACCCGAAGGTGGCGATTCCGATCACTTGGCCCTTGTCGTTGAAGACCGGGCCGCCGGAGTTGCCGTGAGTGATTGACGCGTCGGTCTGGATCGCGCTCCAGCCGCCCCGCATTGTTTTCTTGCCTGACACCTGGCCTGTGGTGAACGAAGGCTCGAACGTCTGGCCGGGCTTGAGGAAGTCGTTGATGGTGGCAACTTTCGGGTAGCCGAGGACATAGAGGTGATCACCGGTCTGAAGAGCGGTGTCGTCACCGATGTCGACGGTAGGCAGGTTGTTCTTGCCCTCCATTTTGAAAATCGCAACGTCCTTTTGCGAGCCGACATATGCTGGTTCACCGGCCATGACGAGGTCGAGACGAATGCCCTTGTTGGCGGTGTCGCCACCTGAGGCGGCGACCCCCAAAACGGCCGTGAAGCTGGCGGCAGTCTTGCCCATGTCCATCTTCTTGTATGCGTACTCGGCGAATGCCGCGGAGAAGTCCTTGAGAGTCTTGTCGGTCAGGTCGTTCATGACCTTGAACCAGGCATTGAGCTCGTAGGCGGCGACCTCTTGGGCGAAGGGAACGGAGAAGCCGTCTTTGAGCACGTCGTCACCCGGGGCTGCGACGTGCGCGTTGGTTATCACGTAGCCGTCGGCGGTTACGATGAAGCCCGAACCGATGAAACTCTGGGTGAATCCCTTGGGTTCAAGTAGGAAGTCACCCGGGTCGTTGCTGGGCGTGAAGTAGTCGAAGATGTTAGCGCTCAATTCCTCAACGGCGGCGTTGTCGAAGGAGGCCGTGTCGGTGCCGATAGTGCCCCGGCTTTCCTCAGTGACTACCTTGTCGACCAGTTTCTTTATGGCGCTGTCAGTAAGAACCGGCCTCACCAGCTTGGGGCTGGCGCTGAACTCCGCGTAGATCATTACGGTCGCCGGCCGGTTCTGCTCGAAAATGCGGTTGCCGGACATGGTGTGGGGGCCGGTGTTCCCGCCTCCGCAGCCCGCGACCGCCGCCATCCCTACTGCGAGCAAACTAACGATTATCTTGCGACCGCGCCACGGCGCGCCTAATCGGACGGTCGCATTTTCGCCGCCTCGCTGCTTTGAGAGTGCCGATTTCGTCATCTTCATGACCTCCAATCCTTGTGGTGGATCGCTGCCGGCGATCGCTTGGGGCCAACGATGGAGAGCGGTCCTCATGGAGGCCTCAAGAAGCGCTCAATTGGCCAAGCTCATGGTCGATCTGGTAACCGCAAGGTTCAGGTTCGAATCCCTGGTCCGGAGCCAAATCTGATTTCGATTTCGGGTCGCGCGCCCGAGTTGATGCCTGACCTGACAGCAACCTGTCAGCAATTGACAGCAACCCCATACGAATGTCATTGCAAACCTGGCGTTTTGAGGTGCCACGCGGCACCAGGTCCTTATGTCGAAATTCGGAACGCGGCGGGCGAACGGGTCGATCAATACGCGTACGCGATCGATCCAGTCCTACCACCTCCGGCAACGCTCGCTGACCGCCGCGTTCGCCCTTCTAGACCCCTCCACTGGTCAGGAACTCAGTGTTGAGGGCTACGCCGAAACCAGCGGTTTAAGAGATCGCCTTCCTGAAATTCACGGGCCGCGCCAAAGACCCAGGATCGCACCGATTAGTTTGGGCGCCGCGCATTGTCGTATCTAGTGAAATCTCGTCGAGATGGAGGAGTCTGCCATGGCAAACCCGTTCGTCTGGTTCGATTTGCGCACCAAGGACGCGGCTAAGTCCCGCTCCTTCTATGAGCAGCTTTTCGGGTGGGATGTCGCCGAGGTGCCAGTTGGGGGTGCGAACGTAACGATGGTCGGCGGCGAGAAGCCATGGGCCTCGGTAGTGCCGCACGGGGGCGAGCACGCGGGATGGTTCCCGTATGTCCAGGTGGACGATCTGGATGCTGCCACCAAGAAGGCGAAGAAGCTAGGAGCGACCGTCCTCCAGGCCCCCGCCGAGGGTCCGGCCGGAACGTATACGCCGATCCGGGAGCCGGGAGGCGCGGTCTTTGCGCTCTTCCAACCGAGGGCATGATCGCAGGAACTGGCAGCAGCCTTCAGGGTCGGGACGACATCCTCATACACGCTCCGGCACGGATCCTGTGGCAACTCATTTCCGATTCGCATGAGTTGCCGAGCTGGGGCCCGCCAGTGAAGAGTGTCGAGGTGTTGACGAATGCGGCCGACGCCGAAAAGCTTGGAACCGCGCGTAAAGTCCAGGCTGAATTCGGGCAGAAGTCCGGGTACTTCCTTGAGCACCGGGTGGAGCACGTCGACGGTCGCAAGATTGCCTACTTGATCGACGAAGACAACTTCGGCATCTCTCGCCTCCTGTCGCGGCCGGGCTTCTCGCTAGAGCTCGAACCGAAGGGAGACCAGGCAACCCGGGTCATCTTCTCGTTCTTCCACGATCCAAGGGGGGTCAAGGGACGGATCATGAATCCCCTCATCAAGCTCCAGCAACGGCGTAACCGTTTGGCAGCCCTTGGTTCGCTAAAGCGACGCGCAGAAGAAATTGCCCGCCTGCAAGCGAAGAAATGATCCCTCTGGCATCGACAAGAAGCCGGGTGATGTTCGCCACGCCGACATGGCCTGACTAGGATGACTCAATGGTTGTGAGAGACCCCGCTGGCGACCTGAGGTTGGAGCGATCCCTCGTTGCCGCGGCACGAATCGGCGACCGAGGTGCTTTTGAATCGTTGGTCGAACCCCATCGCCGCGGCGTTCATCTCCATTGCTATCGAATGATGGGATCGCTTACCGACGCCGATGACATGCTCCAGGAGTCGCTGCTGAAGGCGTGGCGCCGCATCGACACTTTCGAGAATCGCGCGCCGTTTCGGCGTTGGCTCTACAGGATCGCTACCCATACTTGCCTCAACGAGTTGGCCTTGCGTCGCCGGCCCCGATTCTTGGCGGCGCAGCAATGGTCAGGAGGTGCCCCGCCGCTGGCGGAGATCGAATACCTTCAGCCTTATCCCGATCGCCTTTTAGGCGACGCAGCTGATCCGGTAGCTCGCTTCGATATGAAGGAGAGCGTCGCGCTCGCCTTCATCGCCGTGATCCAACTCCTTCCGCCGAGACAGCGCGCAGTGTTGCTCCTACGCGACGTTCTTGCGTGGAGCGCTCGCGAGGTGGCCGACTCTCTCGAGTGCTCAATTGCAAGCGTGAACAGCGCTCTGCAGCGCGCCCGCTGCACGCTCCGCGCTCGCTTCGAGAGTGGGGAACCAGGTACGAGGGTCCTGTCGGTAACCGATGTCTCTGAGAAGAGGTTGCTCGCTCGGTTCATGGACGCCTGGGAGCGCTCCGACTTCAATGCGCTGGCATCGCTGCTGCGAAAAGACGCAATCCTGGCGATGCCGGGCGTGGCGGCGCCTGAGCCTGGGTCTCCCCACGTGTCACCCACCTGGTTTCGGGGACGCGCGGCCATCATTGATTTCCTCTCGACCGTTCCCGCCGACGGTCATCTCGAGCAGATTCGGCTCGTGCCCGTCGGCTCGAATTTGCAACCCGCTCTGGCGGCGTTCATCGCAGAACCTGACGACGGGGGCCATCGGTTCTACGGTGTGATGGTGTTCGATATCGAAGAGGGTGCAATCTCGGCCATCACCGGATTCGCGGATCCTGGACTGAGCGATTATTTCGGCCCCCCCTCGTGGCTTCCAGCCGAGCAACAAGAGTCGGCCGCGTATGGCCTATAACGAGGCGCTTGCCAACCGGCTCCGCGAGGCACTTGCCCGCGAAAGGGGCGTCGACGAGATCAAGATGATGGGCGGTCTCTGCTTCATGATCGACGGACACATGGCACTAGGGATCGTCGGCACGGAGTTGATGATCCGTGTGGGGCCAGATGGGTACGAGCATGCACTCGCGCGAATGCATGCTCGGGAGATGGACTTCACCGGCCGATCGATGAGGGGATTCGTTTTCGTAGAGCCGGCCGGGATCAGGACGAAGCGATCGCTGGCGTCTTGGGTCGCGCTGGCTGCCGCGTTCGCGAAGAGTCTGCCCCCCAAGGCCGGCCATGCCCGGGCGAAAGATGGGGGCGTTCGCTGAGGGCGATCAGCGAGCCACCAAACGGTTGATCGACCGTTTGGTCAAGGGCCAAGCTATCCGTCTCAGAATGCTGTTGGAGTCTGTTGCGCGCGTCTTTCGTATACGTGTCCGGGGCGGCCATGACGCGCCGGCCATGATGCCGATAATCGAAACGTATCGCGAGCATATCGCCGCGCTTTTTGAGACCCGTGACGAAGGAACGCCGACCCATCGAGCTGCGGTTTCCGGTAGCCAGGCTACGGACACAAGATTGATAGCACAGCACCAACATCGGAGAGGTGGAATGACTCTGATTACGGCCGAATGGAAACTTGCCAATGCCTATGCCGATCAGTTGAACGAGATGGATTGAACTTGGGCGATTGGGGAAGGCTCGAGATCCCAGATCTGGAGCATGTTCGGATTCGCAATACCGCCGGCAAAGTCCGTGATATCAGCGCCAAGGGCCTATTGAGGTTTGGAACAAACATCACTGGCTGGTTTGAGCCAGAACATGGGATCGCCGTTTTGGGCGGGCCAAGCACCGAACTATTGAGAATTGACTTCGCAACTGATGAAGCGACCGTGGTGGCAACCTTAGACCGCGACCCCGACGAAGACCTTAGGTTCGTTTCCTTCCATGAGGTAGGGAGCGGCGTCCTGTGTCTGTACGAGAGGGGTGTTGTATTTCTTGACATGGACGGTCACAGTTTGTGGCTTGCTAAACACGAGGACATCAGCGCAAAGTTCGATGGCGCTCGAGATGGGATGGCGTGGTTCAGGTCCCAATGGCCCCCCGACCAAGTTGGTCATCGCTTTGCGATTCGACTATCTGATGGCAAGCAAGTAAGCGGATGACAGCGCATCGACCGATAGGCGACCATCCCGAAACGACTGGCATACAGAC
>VBGM01000003.1 GCA_005880855.1 Chloroflexota bacterium | reverse complement strand
CCTGGTCATGGAGCGCCGCGACATCGGCGCATGACGCATGACTTACGAAAAGTAGCCAAGAACTGGACTTAGGAGGTATATTTCGACGCCATGCCGAGATCGATGTGGAAGGGAGTCGTCTCGTTCGGGATGGTCTCCATCCCCATCCGTCTCTACAACGCCACCGAATCCAGCGCCAAGGTCTCGTTCCGGCAACTCTGCCCCGAGCACCGCTCGCCGATCAACTACAAGCGCTGGTGTCCGGAAGGCGAGCATGAGGGCAAGGACCGCTACGTGATCATCGATGACAAGGACATGGACAACATTCCGCTGGCGACCGCGCACAGCATCGACATCACGGAGTTCGTTCCCAGCGATGACATCGAGCCTGGCCTCTACTACAACAGCGCGTATTACGTAGAGCCCGAGGAGCTCGGCAAGAAGCCCTATCACCTGCTGCGCAAGGCCCTCGAGGCGACCAGCCGGCTGGCGATCGCAAAGATCGCGCTGCGCGATCGCGAGCATCTCGCCGCGCTGCACTCCACCAACGGCGTTCTCCTGATGAACACGCTCCACTGGCCTGACGAGATTCGCTCTGCCGAAGGGCTGAAGGGACTCGAGGGCGAGGTGAAGATCAACCCGAAGGAGCTCGAGATGGCCAAGGCGCTGATCGAGAGCCTGGCCGACACCTTCGACCCGAGCCGCTACAAGGACGAATACCGCGAGGCGGTCATGAAGGTCGTCCAGGCCAAGGTCGAGGGCGAGGTCATCGAGGCGCCCCCCACGCCGCAGCCGGCGAAGGTCATGGACCTCATGGAAGCGCTGCGGGCCTCGGTGGACGCGGCCAAGAAGCAGCGGGCCTCACGCGAGAAGGCGCAGCCCGCCGAAGCCAAGAGGGCTCGAAGAAAGGCCTCGTAACGGCGCGCTCTAATCTGGGGGCGGTGGATTCCAACCAGCTCCAGATCGAGCTCGAGAGCTTTCCCTCCGAGCTGCGCCCGATGCAGGCTGCCTCGGCGGAGGCGCCGTTCAGCTCGCCCGAGTACCTCTTCGAGGTCAAGTGGGACGGTCTCCGGTGCATGCTCTTCCGCGACCCTGAAGGCAAAGTCCACATCCAGGACCGCGGCCTGAACGACCTGACCGCGTACTTGCCCGAGGTCACCGCGGCGGCGAGCCGGGTCCCCAACGGAAGCGTGATCGATGGCGAGCTCGTCGCCACGGACTCCGACGGCCGGCCCGACTACACGCGCCTGCGAGAACGCCTGGCCGGGGGTGCCGCGCGCAAGGACGAGATTCCGGTCGCCTACCTCGCCTTCGATGCGCTTTACCTCGAAGAGAAACCGTTGCTGCGCCAGCCGCTTTCGCGCCGGCGAGCGCGCCTTCGCAAGGCAGTGGAGGCGGGTGGCCACATCTTCGTGCCCGACCACATCGAAGAGGACGGTGTCGAGCTTTTCGAGGCATGCCTCGAGCGCGGCCTCGAGGGCGTCGTGGCCAAGCACGTCCAGAGCCCGTACATCCCGGGCCAGCGCAGCCCGTTCTGGCTGAAGGTCAAGGCGGTCAAGTCGGACGACTTCGTCGTCATCGGTTGGACCGGCGAGAAGCCGTTCGAGGCGCTCCTCGTCGGCTTTTACGAGGATGGCCGCCTGCTCCCGTGCGGCTCAGTCGGCGGCGGCTACGACCCGGCGATGGTGCATGCGATCAAGGCGAGGCTGGTGGAGCTGGCCACCGACTCCTCCCCGCTCGACCCTCCTCCGATCATGACCAAGCCGGTGCGATGGGTGCGGCCCGAGCTCGTGGTCAGCGTGCGCTACTCGGAGTGGTCGCCCGATGGCACCCTGCGCTTTCCCATCTTCAACGGCCTTCGGCCGGAGGTGCACCCGGCCGAAGCCGTGCGGCATCGGCCGAGGGTCGTCATCTCGGGCCACGTCAAGCCGGGATCGCTCGCCTACGACCTGACCCGATTTCCTTTCTAGTGGAGAACCTTGACGCCGTCACCGGCGCGTTCAGCTTTACCGGCAAGTTCATCGCGCGTCGCCTGCTCGCCGATGGACGGCGGGTTCGCACGCTGACCAACCATCCGCGGAGGCCGGGCGCGGAGGGAATTGACGTCGAGGTCACGCCACTCGATTTCAGGAATCGTGGCGCGCTCATCGAAAGCCTGCGCGGCGTCGACGTTCTCTACAACACCTACTGGATTCGCTTTCCGCATTCGGGCCTCGATTTCGGCGACGCGGTCGACAACACGCAGACGCTGATGGGCGCTGCCGCCGAAGCCGGCGTGCGCAAGGTCGTTCACATCAGCGTCAGCAACCCGAGCCTCGACTCGCAGCTCGAGTACTACGCAGGCAAGGCACGCACCGAAGCCGTCGTCCGCGAATCCGGCCTCGCGTGGGCGGTGGTCAGGCCGACCCTCATTTTTGGCGAGGGTGACATTCTCATCAACAACATCGCCTGGCTTCTGCGCCGGGCGCCCTTCTTTTTCGTCCCCGGTAACGGTGCGTACCGTGTCCAGCCAGTCGCGGGCGAGGACGTGGCGGACATCGCGGTGTGGGCGGCGGCGCACGACGGGATCACGGTCGATGCCGCCGGCCCAGACATCCTTTCCTACGCCGAGCTGGTCGACAGCGTTGCCATCGCGATCCACCACACCAGGCCCATCGTTTTCACGCCGCCCTCGTTCACGCTGCTCGCCGGGCGTGCCCTGGGCAGGTATGTGAAGGACGTGATCCTGACGCCACAGGAGCTGGAGGGCTTGATGCAGGAGCTGTTGGTTTCCAAGGACCCGCCGCACGGCCGCATGCGTCTCGACGACTGGCTGCTGCGCAGCTCGGACACCCTCGGAACGAGCTATGCATCGGAGCTGGCGCGGCACTTTCGCTAACTTGTAGCTGCGCATGACTACGGCCCAGGGTGGAACATCGGCCGCGGTCGAAGCTCGACAGCTGGTCAAGCGCTACGGCGTGGTGACTGCGGTCGACGGCGTGAGCTTCCAGGCGACCAGGGGCGAGATATTCGGATTCCTGGGCGCCAACGGCGCCGGCAAGACGACCACCCTGCGCATGCTGTGCGGCCTGCTCCGGCCCACGTCCGGGATGGCCCTGATCGACGGCATCGACATCCAGGCAGATCCGCTCGCCGCCAAGGCTAGGCTTGGATACCTCGACGAGGAGCCCTTCGTCCATCCACACCTGACCGGCCGCGAATTCCTCAACTTCGTCGCCGACCTCTATCGAATGCCACGCGGCCAGCAGCGCGAGCAGCGCATGGCCAGGCTGCTGAGCCTGTTCGACCTGGCCCAGAAGGACGGCGAGCTGATCGGCGGCTACAGCCACGGGATGCGGCAGAAGATCGGACTCGCCTCACTTTTGATCCGCGAGCCATCGGTGCTCCTCCTGGACGAGCCGACCAATGGCCTCGACCCTCGCTCCGCGCGCCTCGTCAAGGACCTGCTCGAGGAGCTCGCGGCGCGCGGCACCACGGTTCTTCTCTCGACCCACATCCTCGAGGTCGCGCAGGCGCTTTGCCGGCGGGTTGCGATCATCGACCGCGGCCACATCGTCGCCATCGGCACGATGGACGAGCTGCGCGTGCAGGCCGGCAGCGAGGGAGCGAACCTCGAGGATCTCTTCCTCAAGCTCACAGCGGGGCCAGAGTCGCGAGAGATGATCGAGCGCCTGCTCGAATCCTGATGGCCGGACCTGGCGCGCTGCAGGTCATCGTCGGTAGCGAGCTCCTGGCGTTCCGCAATCGCGTATTGAGGCGCAACCCGGCCAGGCTGGCGGCGATCGGGCTCATCCTGCTGTTCGGGGCGGTCGTGATTGGCGGCGGCGCCTTCACCATCGGCGCCACCGCCGGTCACTTCCTCACATTCGCCGTCGACCCGCTCCTCGCGGCGGCGTTCACGGGCCTGTCCCTATTGATGCTGGTCATCGGGTTTCCAACCGTGATCGCCTCGTTCTTTGTGGGACGTGACCTGCTGCAGCTGGTGGTGGCACCGGTGCGAACCAGGGACATATTCGTCGCGCGGCTCGCGATCGCCACCTCCGCCAACCTCTTGATCAGCGGCATTTTGGTCGCCGGCGTTCTTGGAGTGGGTGCTGGAGCCGGCGCGCCCCTTCCCTACTACGTTCTTGCGGCGCTGCTCATCGCGCTCCAGATCATCGTCATCACCGCGCTGCAGGTGATCTTGATGACTTTGATTTTGCGCTGGGTGCCGGCGCGTCTGGCGCGCGATGTCGCCGCCGGCGTGGCGGGTCTGACCGGAGCCGCCCTCTATGTGGGCTGGAACCTCAGCCTGCGCCAGACCTTCGGGCGCAGGGGCAGGCCTGATTTGTCCAACCTGACAGAGCTCGCGCAACACATAGATTGGCTGCCCACCACCTGGCCCGGCCATGCGCTGAGCGCGGCCGTCGACGGCAGACCTGGATCCGCCACCGCCTGGGCGCTCGCGACGGTGGTGCTGGCGGTTCTGCTCCTGGCGATCGCGGAGCTTCTCTACGAGCGCACGCTGCTGTCGGGCCTTGGCACCTTTGGCGGCGCGGCGACAGTCTGGCGCCGCCGGTCAGAGCGGCCGGCGACACCAAGCAGGGCGACCGGGGCCGGCTCGCCGACCATCGCCATCGCCCGCAAGGACTGGCTTGGGTTTCGCCGCGACGTGCGACGCCTCACGCGGCTGCTCCCGGCGCTGCTCCTCCCGCTGGGCTACGCGGCCGCCCTCAGCCAGCCGTCGCGCAGCCTCAGCGGCTTCTGGTCGAATGTGGCGCTGGTGACTTTTCTGTCGATGTTCATGTCTTCGGCGCTCGCCTCTCCTTCGGTGCCCAGCGAGCGACGCGGCTTCCAGCTGCTCCGCATGGCGCCGCTCACGATGTGGCAGCTGCTGCGCGCCAAGGTCTTGATTGCACTTCCGCCAGTGGTCGCGACGATGCTGGTTTTCAGCATCGCGGTCGATGTGGCAAGCAAGAGCGGTGTGCCGCAGGGGCTGGAGCTCATCGCCTTTGGGTTGTGGCTTGCGATTGGTTTCGTTTCGATATCGGTTTCGGGCGGCGCCATCGATCCTCGCTTCGACGTCACCGACGACCGGAAGGCGGTGGGACTCGTGGGCACGCTTGCCGCCATCGGCGGCTCGCTCGCATTCGCCGTCTTCAGCGTCGGCGCGCTGGCGGGGTTCACCTTCGGCGCTGAGGCGGCGACCGGGACCGTCGACCTCGGGCCGATCCCCTCCACCCCCGCGGTCGGCGTCACGATGATCCTGGGCGGCGCGCTGCTCATCGTCGCGGGTGTCATGCTCACCGCGGTCCTCTTGTGGATCGCCAACGCCCGCCTGAACA
>VBGM01000002.1 GCA_005880855.1 Chloroflexota bacterium | reverse complement strand
CCGGGATCGACCCCGAGTGCGTCGAGCGTTTCCATGAACCGATCGAACTGCGCGCGAGTCATCGCCTCGTCGGTGCCTGCCGATGCGAAGTGCGTCCAGGTGCCGGCGAGACGGAGCGCCGACGAACGGTCGATGAATCTCGCCAGCGATTCCGCCTCGGCTGGCGATGCGCCGAAGCGGCCCATGCCGGTGTCGACCTTGAGGTGGACGGTGACGACCTCGTCGCCGCCCTCGAGAGCTCGCGCGAAGTCCAGGCTCGAAACACCGATCGCAAAGCCGCTTGCGGCAGCGGCCGCCGCCTGCTCGGGGACCATTCCGCCCATGACCAGGATCCGCTCCGGGTGGACCAGGCCGGTGAGCTCGTTGGCCTCGTCCAATGTCGCCACCGCGAGCCACGTCGCCCCGCCGCCAAGCGCCGCCCGCGCCACCCGCACCGCGCCGTGGCCGTACCCGTTGGCCTTGACGACCGCCATCAGGCGCGTCCCATGCGGCACCTGAGCGAGGATGCGGGCGGCGTTTGCGCGCACGGCGCGCAGGTCGATCTCCGCCCAGCGCAGCTGAGTCGTGCTAGAGCCCACCCTGACGAAGCACGTGCATGACGAGTGGGAGCTCGGGCAGCAGGTCGCTCGCCAGCAGCCCGGCATCGCCAAGTCGCTGCGAGATGCGACGTCCGGCCGCAGCATGGATATAGACGCCGGTCACGGCCGCGGCGTACGGATCGGAACCCTGGGCGATGAGTGCGCCGATCACGCCCGACAGGACGTCGCCTGTGCCGCCCGTCGCCAGGGCGGGGACCTCATGCGGGTCCTCGCTGAGCCTGCCGTCGGGATGCGCGACCAGAGTGTGGGCCCCCTTGAGGACGACGACCGCCCCCCACTCCTTGGCCGCCTTGCGCGCGGCGCCGGACCGATCCGCCTGCACGGCCTCGGTGGTCTTGCCCAGGAGCCGCGCCATCTCGCCGGGATGCGGCGTCAGGACGCGATTCTTGCCGAGGCGCGTCTTCTTCCGCGCCGAGTCGGCCAGCGCGTTGAGCGCGTCGGCGTCGAGGACGAGCGGACATTCGGCGTGCAGCGAGAGGTCGAGGATCAAACGCCACGTAGAGCGATCGCGGCCGAGTCCGGGGCCGATGACTCCCGCCTCGGCGGTAGACATCTGGCGGAGCACGGAGTCATAGGCCGCGTGGCCGACCGCGCCGGGAGCGACCTCCGGCACCGGGGTCGCCATCACCTCGGTGCATTTGGCGGCCAGGATGGGGTAGATCGTGTCCGCGACGAGGAGCCTGACCAGGCCCGCGCCGGTGCGGGCGGCGCCGGTGGCAGCGAGGTAGGCCGCCCCCGTGAACCCGAGGCTTCCAGCCAGCACAACGACCGTCCCGAACGTCCCCTTGTGGGCGTCGCGCGGCCGTTCGGGGAGGATGACCGACTCCGACGCCGGCAGGAGCATGTCCACGACGTCCGGCATCTCGAGGTGGGAAGTCGCGACGGCGAGCCGGCTGTGGTGGGTGATGCTCACCTCAACGCGCGCGCCGCGGCCATCGCCAAGCAGGCGCACCCGGGGCGCGCCGCTCGCGCCGGGCAGGACCTCGATGCGCTTGCGCGGGAAGCAGATGCCGGTGCCGTCGAAGCACTTGATCACCGCCTCTTTCGCCGCCCAACGCCCGGCCAGGCGCTCCGCGTTGGTGCCGCAGTAGGCGAGCTCGGCGGGTGTGTAGACCTTGTTCAGAAAGCCCGGGCCGGACCGCTTGACCGCGAGCTCGATCCGGTCCACAGAGACGGCGTCGACGCCGATGCGCTGCACCGCCTCATTTTCTGCCCTATTCGACGGTGACGCTTTTGGCCAGGTTCCGGGGTTGGTCTACGTTTTGGCCCAGCTCGACCGCGACGTGGTATGCGAAGAGCTGCAGCATCACCGAGTTCAGGATGGCCGCCGCGGCCTCCTCGACCTCCGGCATCTCGAACACGTCCGTGGCCACGCCGTCGAGCGATTTGTCGCCCTCGGTGATGAGCGCGAGCACCGGCGCGTTGCGCGCCACGATCTCGTGGACGTTGCTGACCATCTTGTCCTTCGTCGAGCTGGCGGTGCAGATGGCGACCACCGGGAACTGGTCGTCGAGCAACGCGATCGGGCCGTGCTTGAGCTCGCCGCCCGTCGTGCCCTCGGCGTGGATGTATGAGATCTCCTTGAGCTTGAGCGCGCCCTCGAGGCCGACCGGGTAGCCGAGTCCGCGGCCGGTGTACATGAAGTTGCGGTACTTGCTGTATCGGTGCGCGAGCTCGGCGATCTCCTTGTTGCGCGCCAGCAGCTCGTCGACCTGGCCGGGCAGCGCGCGCAGCGCCTTCACGATCTCATCGCGGCGCTCGAGCGACACCCGGCCGTTGACAGTCGCCAGGCGGAGCCCCAGCAGGTACAGGCTCATGAGATGTGCGAGGAACGTCTTCGTCGACGCGACGCCGATCTCCGGCCCGGCGTTGAGATAGATCGCGCCGTCGGCGTCACGCGCCGCCGAGCTCGCGACCACGTTGGTGATCGCGACCGTGAGCGCCCCTCTCTCCTTGGCCTGGTGCAGGCCTACGAGCGTGTCGGCGGTCTCACCCGACTGCGTGATGACGACCCCGAGCGTGTGCTTTCCAAACGTGGGGCGGCGGTAGCGGAACTCTGACGCGTCCTCGGCTCGCGCCGGGATTCCCGCCCAGTCCTCGATGACCTGCTCGCCGATCATCGCCGCGTGCAGGGACGTCCCCATGCCGAGCAGCAGCACTTCGCGATATTTCTTCAGATCCTCATCCGGGACGTCGAACTCTCGGAACGAAACGGCGCCATCGTCGGTGAGCCGGCCGCGCATCGCGTTGGCGACTGCCTCCGAAGATTCGTTGATCTCCTTGAGCATGAAATGCGGATAGCCGCCTTTCTGCGCCTGGGTGACGTCCCAGTCGACGTGGATCAACTTCGGCTTGACCGTGTGCCCGTCGAGCGTGTAGACCTGCGGGCCGAGCGGGGTGACCGCCGCGACCTCGCCCTCGCCCAGGACGAGCACGCGCTTGGTGTACGGGATGATGGCCGTGATGTCGGAGGCGACGTAATACTCCTTCTCGCCAAGTCCGACGACCAGCGGCGCGTTGAGCCGCGCGCCAACGAGCAGCTCAGGGTCGTCGGTCGAGAACATCGCCATCGCGTAAGCGCCACGAAGGCGCTTGAGCGCCGCGCGGACCGCGGCGAGGAAGTCGCCCTTGTAGTTGGCCTCGATGAGGTGCGGCACGACCTCGGTGTCGGTGTCCGATGTGAACTCGTGGCCCTTCGCCTCCAGCTCGCTCTTGAGCTCGGCGAAGTTTTCGATGATGCCGTTGTGGACGACATAGATGCGCTGGTGGCAGTCGGTGTGCGGGTGAGCGTTGACGTAGGTGGGCTTTCCGTGGGTCGCCCATCGCGTGTGGCCGATGCCCAGCTTGCCCGTGGGCATGTTGGCCTGCAGCTTCTCGATGAGCACGTCGACCTTCGTCTCGGACTTGGTGACGCTGGTGCGCCGGTCGGCGCCCGCTCCGTCCGCCAGCACAGCCACGCCAGCTGAGTCGTAGCCGCGGTACTCGAGACGCTTGAGGCTCTCCATCAAGATCGGCGTCGCCTCACGATCGCCCAGGTAGCCGATGATCCCGCACATATCTATTTAGTAACTCCTAGACGGGGGTTTCTAGACGGATGCTTCAACGCCTGGAACGGGCCACAGGTTACAGGGTGGGCCTATGGCGAGGGCGAGGCGCAGTTCGGATTCTGCGAGATCGAATACGTCACCCGCGCTGTCCCCACCGGGCCGGTAACGGTGTCCGGGTAGGGGATCGTGACCTTGAAAGTCGTGGTCGAAGTCGAGTGGCTGAGATCGACGCCTGGCAGCGTGATCGTCGTGATGTTGGTCAGGGCATCCGGCGGGCCAGTGACGACCACTGCCGCGGGGTCGATGGCTATACCCGTGATCCGGTAGCAATTGGGCGGAGGAGTCGACGGCGTGGAGTCGACCAGCACCACCTGCCGGCTGGTCGTCCCGGCTTTGGCCTCGATATGGACGCTGACCGCGTAGATGTCGAGATTGGCCTGCGGGGAGGTGAAGCTGCTCGGTTTCGAGAAATCGAGCGCGACACCATCCCGCTCCAGCACGACTGGCAGGCTTGGGTAGTCGACCGTAGCACTGCTGACCTGTCCGGGGTAGTCCGCGTAGGCCTTCAGGTTGGTCTCCCAGCTGACTGGGCCGTCGAACGTCACCGAGCAGGGAGAGCTCGGGCAAAGCGCCGCCGTCTTTGTGATCTGCCAGCCCGGGGCGGCGCCCCTCGGTGTACGGACGTTGACGGTGAGCTTGACCGCGGCCCGCTGGTCGATGTTGAGAACCACCGGAGTGGTCTGAACAGTGAGGTTCGGGATGACCGATTTGCCGATCAGGTTCACCTTCACGGCGGTCCCTGCCGAGACCTTGGCCAGATCGGCTGCTACCACGGTGTTGCCGGGGTTCGCCGCGCTGACCAGGTCCGCGAGGCCGGTGACGGTGACGGTGGTTCTTGCTGGGGGGTTGACCACGACAAGGCCAGCAGGCACCCCGGTGTATCCAATGAAAAGCTGCAATGTCTTCGAGGTCGGAGGGTTCTGTGAGAACGCGACGGCGCCGAGCATGAGCACGGCCAGCCCCAGCGCCAGCAGCTTCAGCCTCCAGTCGTCCCTGATCCAGCTCACTTGTCCCTTTCCCTTTCTCCCTTGACGGCCTTCTCGCGCTCCTTCGGCCTCCCGTTGGACCGACCGTTGAGAAAGCCGAGCAAGCCGTTGGCGCGCAGGCCGCGCGCCGGCACCCTCACGCTGACCCGGCGGCGGAGGCCGTCGGGGTCGAGGTTGCGGGTGATCTTGCCTTCCTCGATCACGGAGATGGCGCCTGTTTCCTCAGAGACTACGAGCACCAGCGCGTCGGATGCCAGCGACAGCCCGAGCGCGGCCCGGTGGCGCGTGCCCAGCCGCTCCCTCACCGCCCCCTCCTCCGGAAGGGGCAGAAGGCATCCGGCCGCGATGATCTGGTTGCCCCTGACGATCACGGCGCCGTCGTGCAGGGGTGAGTTGGGATAGAAGATCGATTGCAGGAACTCGGCCGAGATCTCGCCGTTGATCCTCACGCCGGTGGCGGCGTAATCCTCGAGCCCCACGTCACGCTCGAAAGCGATGAGCGCCCCGGTGTGCTTCGAGCTCAGGCGCTCTGCCGCCCTGATCGTCTCCGAAATCG
>VBGM01000001.1 GCA_005880855.1 Chloroflexota bacterium | reverse complement strand
CTAACCCGGCCGGGCTTACCATCGACCTTTTAGACGCTGCCCCAGGACATCTCTTGCTTGGAGGTTGGGCCGTGGAAGGCTTGATGCAGGACTACGAGCTTTCTCTGCAGCATGTGCTCTGGCGATTGGAGCGCCTGCATCAGAAGAAGGAGGTAGTCACCAAACAAGAGCAGGGGCTGCACCGCACCACCAACGGTGAGATCGTCAGACGCGTCAACCGGCTGGCGGGGGCGCTCAAGCGGATCGGCGTCAAGCCTGGCGACCGCGTCGCCACGCTCGCCTGGAACAACTACCGACACCTCGAGCTCTACTACGCGGTGCCCTGCATGGGCGCTGTCCTGCACACGCTCAACCTGCGCCTGTTTCCGCAGCACCTCGAGTTCATCGTCAAGGACGCCGAGGACAAGGTCCTCTTCGTGGACCAGACTCTGCTGCCGATCCTGAAGCCGCTCGTCGGCAAGATCCCCAGCATCAAGACGATCGTCCTCATGGGCAACGGGACCCCGGTTCCCACGGACCACGGGCTCGGCGAGATGCTCGACTACGAGACCCTGCTCGCAGCCGAAAGCGAGAACTACGCGTGGCCGAAGATCTCCGAGCGCATGGCCGCGGCCATGTGCTACACGTCCGGCACCACGGGCAACCCGAAAGGGGTCGTGTACTCGCATCGTTCTCAGTTCATCCACACGATGGGCGTGCTGCAGACGGACAACCTCGGCCTGACCGAGAAGGACACCGTGCTCCCGATCGTGCCGATGTTCCACGCCAACAGCTGGGGCCTTCCTTACGCCTGCGGCATGGCGGGCAGCAAGGTCCTCTTCCCCGACCGGTTCATGGGCGACGCCAAGTCCATCGTCGACCTGGCCGAGGAGGAAGGCGCCACCATCCTCGCCGGAGTGCCGACGATCTGGATCAACACGGCCGCGTATCTGAAGGAGAGCGGACGACGCTTGCCCAAGGTGAAGAGCGTGATCTGTGGCGGCTCCGCGATCCCGCGCGCTGTGATGGAAGCGATGGACTCCCTCGGCCTGCGCATGCTGCATGCATGGGGCATGACCGAGACCTCGCCGCTCGGCAGCGTCGCTCGACCCCGCGGTGATACCAAACCGGAGGACGAGCTCGACGCGCGCCTGACCCAGGGGGTCATCGTGCCGGGTGTGGAGCTGCGCATCTGCGACGCGGCGACCGGCGAAGAGCTGCCGTGGGATGGGGTCGCGTTCGGCGAGATCCAGGTTCGCGGGCCATGGATCGCACGCGGCTATCACAACGGCTACGACCCCGACAAGCTCACCGAGGACGGGTGGTTCCGTACCGGTGATGTCGCGCGCGTCACACCCGAGGGCTACATCCAGATCGTCGACCGCACGAAGGACGTGATCAAGTCCGGTGGCGAGTGGATCTCATCCGTCGAGCTCGAGAACGCGATCATGGCCCACCCCAAGATCATGGAGGCGGCCGTCATCGGCCTCGTCCACCCAAAGTGGGATGAGCGGCCGGTGGCATTCGCGGTGGCCAAGCCCGAGTTCAAAGGCCAGGTCACTCAGGAGGAGGTGGTCGACTTCCTCAAGGACAAGGTCGCCAAGTGGTGGCTGCCCGACGAGATTCGGTTCATCGACGAGGTTCCCAAGACCTCGGTCGGCAAGTTCGACAAGAAAGTTCTGCGCGCCGGCGCGGCACCGATCAAAGAGAACGCGGCTCCGGTGGTGAGGAAGTGATGGCAAGGACAGGCGTACGGGAACACTCGATCGCGCACGACACCTTCCACTACAAGTGGGACAACTCGCTGCCTCCGGCAGTCGAGATCGATCCGGGGGACATCGTCAATTTCGATACCGAAGAGGTCACCTCGGGCCAGCTCAAGAAGGGCGACCCAGCCTCAAAGCTCGACTTCGACAAGCTTTATCCGCTCGGCGGGCCGGTCTTCGTCAAAGGCGCCGAGCCCGGCGATGCTCTCGAGGTCGAGATCCTGAGCCTGAAGCCAGGTTCGTGGGGCTGGTCGGCGATCCTTCCTGGCCTCGGTCTGCTGGCTTCCGACTTCCCTGACCCCTATGTCCGCTACTTCGACCTGGGCGACAGGACCACAGCCGAGCTTCGCAACGACATACACATCCCGATCGTTCCCTTCTGCGGAACGATGGGGGTCGCGACCGATGAGCCCGGGCGCCACGACGTGCTGCCCCCAACCAAGGGCGCGGGCAACATCGACACCCGGCACCTGACCGCCGGCACCAAGCTGTATCTCCCGGTTTTCGTACCGGGCGGCCTGTTCTCGGCGGGCGACTGCCACGCGGCGCAGGGAGACGGCGAGGTCTGCGTTACCGGGATCGAATGTCCGATGTCGTTCTCACTCCGGTTCGGAGTGGTGAAAGGCGGGCGGCTGAGGCCGTGGAGCTACCACTTCCTCACACCTCCCAAGCCCCTGCAGCCGAGGAACGACGCCGCCGGCTACCACGCGGTCTGCGGGCTCGGCCCCGACCTCATGGAGAACTCGCGCAACGCCGTGCGCGACACGATTGCCTGGCTGCAGGCCGACCACTCGCTGAGCCGCGAGGACGCGTACATCCTGTGCAGCCTGGCGGGCGACCTGCACATCAGCCAGATCGTCGATCAGCCCAACTTCGGGGTCTCGTTCTACCTGCCGCTCTCCGTCTTCAGCTAGACCCGGCGCCCTCTCAAAGGAGCCGTTTATCGGCTAGTTTGCCGCGTGCTGTCGGGCATACTGGGTGCCCCCGAAAGCGAAGTTGAGTACCACACAACTCGGGCGATACCCGATCGAAGCCGAGCTCGGACGTGGCGCCATGGGCGTCGTGTATCGCAGCACGCACCCGCGCCTCGACATCCCCGTCGCGATCAAGGTGCTGGCCGAGCAGTACTCGGGCGACGTCAGCTTCCGCCAACGCTTCCACCGGGAGGCGGCCACCGTCGCCTCCCTCAACCACCCGGGCATAGTTCGCGTCTACGACTTCGACGAGGACGGCCCGGTGCTGTTCATCGTCATGGAGTGGGTCGACGGGCGGTCGATGCGATCGTGGCTCGACGAGTACGGCCGCTTCAGCGTCGACGTCTCGGTCGACCTGGTGCAGCAGCTGCTGTCGGCGGTCGGTGTGGCGCATGACTTCGGCATCGTCCACCGCGACCTGAAGCCCGACAACATCCTCATCTCCAACCGCGGCAAGACCAAGATCCTCGACTTCGGGATCTCCAAGCTGATCGATGACAAGCACCGCCTGACCGCCACGGGAAGCATGGTCGGCACGCCCGCATACATGGCGCCCGAGCAGGTCAAGGGCGAGGCCGTCGACAAGGCCTCGGACATCTACTCGCTGGGCATGATCCTGTACGAGCTTCTGCACGGCGAGCCCCCGTTCACCGGTCCTCTGCCGGCCGTGCTGCACTCGCAGGTGTTCGACCGGCCGCGGGCATCGACCGCGATCCCCTCGCCGATCATGGAGATCATCTGGAAAGCGACGGCCAAGGACCCCTCGCAGCGCTTCCAGACATGCGAGGAGTTCTCGGGCGCCTTCCACTACATGCCCAAACCCGGGGTCGCGCAGCCGGCCTCTGATGGAATGTCGTCAACCGACAGCGCCGGACCGGTGCAGCTGATCACCGAGCCGCAGGTCGCCATCCCGCGGCGCACCGACGGGCCGAAGCCGCCAGGCGTCTGCACCTTCGCCGACTGCGGCGAGCGTCGGGGTTGGGCTTGCGCGTACCGCGACCTCACCGGCCGTGAATGCAAGAGCTGGTGGTGCAGGCGGCACATCCAGTTCATCGAGCGCACTCCTTTCTGCCCGCGCCATGCGAGCGTCATCCGCGCGCTGGCGCCGACGGCGAACACCATCTTCGAGATCAAGAACCGGCCCGCGGTCGACGACCGTGCGCTGCCCCTCGCCGCGCTGGTCGCGGAGGACGTCGACAAAGACGTGACCGAGCTCGTGCGCCGCCGCTACCAGAACCGCAAGGACGTCACCCTCGCGCGCGACCGCACAGTCCGCCAGACCTGGTCGGGTCGCAATGAGGTCGCGTGGGAGAGAAGCTGGTCTGCGCTTAAGAGCCAGGGCTATCTCGTACGCATAGCCGTGCGCGTGACCACCGCCGAGCCCGACATGGTTCAGCTGCTGATCGGCAACACAGTGGTTTTCAAAGAGGTGCCGAACTGGATCAGCCGCCGCCGTGAGGGCGAACCCCCCGACCATGCGGACCGTGCACGTTTCGGCAAGAAGCTCTTCGCCGCGATCCTCGAGCACGTCGACGAGCCGCAGCCAATGCCGCCGCCGACGGCAACGCCGTCGACCAGCCCCGAGCTTGGCACCCCTCCCCCGCCCGAGATCAACCGTGCGCTCGTCGAAGGGATGATCCTGCGGCTCGCTTCGACGGCAACCCGTCTCACCGGCTACGAGGTGGCCGACCAGCTGGCCCTGCCGTTCGTGTCAGTCGAACCTGTGCTCAAGATGCTGACCACCGCCAACTTCCTGGACGCGCTGGGACTGGCCAACGAGCAGGGGCCGTGGCTCGGCCGGCCGCTGCCTGAACGGATGACCTACTCGCTCACCAAGCAAGGCCGAACACGCAGCGAAGAGATCGCGCGGGCGGGCACGCGCTATGCGGGGCCGGCGCCGGTATCGCTGCGCGAGTACAGGGCCGTGCTCGCTGAGGCCGCCAAGCCCGGGACCCTCGACCTCACCAAGGTGACTTCCGCGCTCGCCGGCATCGAGCTGGCGCCGGGCGTCACCGAAGCAGTACGCGCCGCGGTCAACTCGCGATCTTCGATCTTCATCTATGGGGCACCGGGCAACGGCAAGACTTCGCTGGCGCGCCGCCTTCCGCGTTTGCTCGGCAGCCCGATCGTCGTGCCTATGGCGCTCGACATCGGGGGCGGCGAGGTGATGACGGTGTTCGACCCGGCGGTGCATCGCCTGGAGGCGAACCAGCCCGCAGACCGGCGGTGGCGCCGGGTGGCACGCCCGCTGGTACAAGTGGGTGGCGAGTTCCAGATCGAGATGTTCGACCCCACGTGGGAGGACGGCAGCCGCACATACGGCGCCCCGCTGCAGGTGAAGGCGAACGGCGGGGTGCTTTTGATCGACGACCTAGGGCGGCAGCGGGTTTCGCCGAAGCAGATCCTCGACCGGTTGCTGATACCGCTCGAGCAAGAGATCGACTACATGAACCTTTCGGCCAGCGGCCGCAAGGTCGAGGTGCCGTTCTGGGCGCAGCTCGCGCTGTCGACCAACCTGAAACCGGCGGAGCTCCTGGACGAGGCCTACCTCCGCCGGCTCGCATACAAGGTGCTCATGCCCGACCCCACCTGGGAGATGTTCACGCGCATCTTCGAGCGCGAGCGGGAGCGGCTGACGATCCCGCCGGATGGCAACGCTCTGGAGATGATCAAGTCGTTGTATGGCGGCCGGCCGCTGCGCGGCAACCACGCGCGGGATTTGCTGGAGCGGCTCGTGGACGTGTCTTCCGCGCGCGGCGTGCAGCCTGCCCTCTCGCCCGAGCTCGTCGAGGCGGCCTGGCACACGCTGTTCATCACTTCTTAGCAGCCGCGTTCGTTCGAGCCGCCGAATAGGAGCGCTTTCCTGTCCTTGTCTTGGGCCAACGCGGCACCCCAACGAGCTGGAATGCCGGGGCTGACGACCTTCGACCAGGCCTTCCCGTCCCAAGCCCACGCAGCGTCAGAAGGATCTGGACAGCGGATCCCCAGCAACACGACGTCGCGCGAGCCGGCACGGTCCCGGAACGCGTTGGCGTACGCAAGTTGTCCAGGCCCGGAGCCGTTCAGCCGAGTCCAGTGCCCGTGCATGAGAATCCACCCATCGCTCAACGGCGTTCCCTGCGCGCCGGGTCCGCCGTCAGGATTGAATCCAGAGCCTCCGAATACAAAGAGAGACTCATCAGCAGGATCCCAGGCCACTGCAGCGCTGCCGCGGCCGGGAGGACTCGGGCCGATGTCGACTCGAGTCCAGGTCCTACCGTCCCATGACCAGGCGTCGCCGAAATAGACCGCGTTGGCGGCGTGACCTCCGAAGAGCATGACTCTGTCGCCGGCTGTGATCAGGCTGAGCCCTTGCCGCTTCGCCGGCAGCTTTGGGCCCGCGTCTACTTCCGTCCAGTCGCTGCCATCCCACGTCCACGTGTCGTTTGCCTCGTAGCCCTCGGCCCGATCAGGAATGAGACCGCCGAAGAGAACGACGACCTGGTGCCCGGGGTCGTAGGCCATGCCGGCCGCGCGGCGCGGAAGAGGCTTGTGCGCCGGCGACATTTGTTTCCAGGCTTTGCCGTCCCAGGTCCAGGTGTCGTCGACCGTGCCCTTGGCGGTCTGGCCACCGAAGAGGACATAGACGTTGTGCTGTGCGTCGTAGGCGAGCGCGGCGAGATATCGAGGCGCCGGTCCGGTGACGTTGGCGCGATGCCACGTGGCGCCATCCCGGATCCAGGTGTCGGCGAGGGGTCCTCGCGTTTGGGGGGTCGGGGTCGGTTGTGCGGTGCTGGGCGATCCGCCGCACGCGACCAGCAAGAACGCGGCCGCGATCAAGGCCGTTTTAGTCAACGGATGCGCAGCATAGGTGGCCAACCGGAATCACGCCGGGAAAGAGAGACTGGGAAGAAGGAGTTCGGGTTTGGCCTGGCGACTGAGTCCACGCGCGGCGACACTTCGCCTCCCCGGTTTGCGGGGAGGCCGGCCGCGGATGCGGCCGGGTGGGGTCAGGTTTCGTTCTTTGAATTTAGTGCGCGCGTTTACTCGCCCTGATTGCGCGGACGGCAGTCGCCTGCGGCGAGAAGTTCGACGAGGCCAGGCTCCTGCACCACGCGCGCAAGGAAAGCCTGGTCAAGTTCGAGCACACCTGCACGCATGCCAAGCATGCCGCCGACCCCGAGGGCGTCGTCGATGAGGAGAATCAGGGAGTGGAGGCGCGACGCCTCACCTTCAGCACCGCCGATGATGGAGTGGTCCTGGTCAAGGGAATCCTC
>VBGM01000175.1 GCA_005880855.1 Chloroflexota bacterium | reverse complement strand
GCCGACGGTGATCGAGCTGGGGCTCAGCGCCGTCGAGACGCTGCAGGAGTTCAGGCTGATCGGGCCGCCGAAGTCCTTCAGCACCGAAGTGAAGGACTGCGAGGACCGCGTGTGGGGGAGGAATGTGTTAACACAGCCGGAGAACTTGAGGGTGTCGAGGTTGACGCCCCCCTCCATGAAGTCGTTGGTCGCGACCTGGTCGGGCGAGGTTACCTCGGTGCTGCCGTCCCGACAGACCCAGCCACCGCAGCCGATGATGTTCTTCGTCTTGCCCTTGGGGGCGCCGTTGACGCCAAAAGAGAAGGCGCCGAAACGGGGGTCCGAAGAGGTGAGCGCGACATACTGCGCGTTCGGGAAAGAGGTGCCCGGGTCGCAGGTGGTCGGCGCTGCGCTGGCCGGTGGAAGCGTTCCGTCGCACGACCAGATGTAAAGAGTGAGGCCAGGAAGTCGCCCTTGGTCCGGTGACCCGAGAACTTGGTGGCACCGGTTCCGCACAGCGAGGGAATGGTGACGCCGGCCTGCAGGAACTCGAAGTCGAGGTGGGTGTCACCGTTGTTGGCAATACGCTCAGCACCGAAGTAGATCTCATGGACGGACGCCTTGGGGGGAATGATCGCGTAGGCGTTCGAGATCTCATCTTTGGTCGGGACGCCGCCGGTGTTGTAGGTAAAGGTGTTGAGGTCACCGTTGTTGGTCTCGGACCCCTGACCGGTGAAGACCGTTGGGTCGCCCTTTCCGGTACAGGCCGTGGTGTCGCTTCCCAGGGCATCCACGATAAAGTCGGCATTCTTGCCCAGGACCAGGCCCTGACCTGTCGCCAGGCTAGTCAGTGTGGGCGGCAGCGGGACCGTCGGCACGGTGGCCGACACCGGCTTGAGGCCGCAGTCGAACACGCCGCCGGTTCCGGTCACAGATACGAATTGGTAACCGGTCGGGGCTGTCACCCCGTTACATGTAGATCCAACGGGGAGCACGCTCCAACCCGTGCCTTGAGGGTGAGTTGCGTCGGCGGCACCGCCTGGGTTGCCCCAGTCGACGGTTGCGCCTGTTGTGCCCGTGACGAATCGGATCTTAAAGTTCGGGCTGAGGATCAGATAGCCGTCGGGGCCACCGCTGGCCAGGACGCCGGAACTGAAGACGATGAGCGCCGCAACTACCGCGGCCGGTAGGGTCAGAAGATTCAACCGCTTGCGAAACACCCATCTGAGTGGATGTCGTTTGAAACTCGTCAAACCAGCTCGCGACCTACGTTCCCTCATGCGATCCACTCCCTCAGTTTCAAGCTGCCGGCAGGTTTAATTAGTCGGTCGTTCGATGCCAGCGGTGGTCTCCAACCGCGGTCCGATGGCATATTCCGCGCTGAAATCGCCGGATTTCTAGCCGTACGAACTCCTTCCCGAGACAGGCCGTCGGAAGCGCACGCCCTTCCCTTGCGTGCTGCTTGGCCTTAGTCGGCAGATTAGTTACCGCCGCCGCCGATATCTATAGGACTTAGTTCCCAATGCGCTTTTCTGATGGATAAACGCGACGCGTTTAACACACCGATTGCGAACGAGGAGCTATTCGGCGGCGGCCGCTCCAATCATTCCGGCAGCTCCGGCATTTCGACGATCGGTTGTCGCGCGCCGCTCGCCAATGCGACGGTCTTCCGCCCTGCGATTAACGGCACGCCGGTCGCCGGCGCCTTTCGCCGGCCGCACGCGCCGGTCGACCTGCGCCCGCCGCTGCACAGATCTTCTATCCATGCCGGTACGCCTACCGGCCTGTCTTCTATTTTCCAATTTCGTTCCCTTCCTCTCTCGAATCGAGTTACTGCGGACGCTGCACCCAGGTTGGAAAAGTCTGGACGAGCTCGAGCGGTATTTCCAGACCGCGGTCAGCCATCCGATCCAGGATCCGCGGCCTGATGCCCGCGGCCGCGAACCCTCCAAGCACCCGGCCCTCCGGATCCAACCCGGTGCGGGTGAACTGGAAGATGTCCTGCATGCTGATGACGTCCTCTTCCATGCCGGTGATCTCACTGATCTGGACCACCTTGCGGCTGCCATCACGCATCCGTTCCAGATGGACGACGACGTTGAACGCGCTGGCTATCTGGGAGCGAATCGCTCTCGGCACCAGGTCGTAGCCGGCCATCATCACCAGCGTCTCGAGCCGCGCCAGCGCGTCCCGTGGCTTGTTGGCGTGAAGGGTGGTCATCGACCCGTCGTGACCGGTGTTCATCGCCTGCAGCATGTCCAGCGCTTCCGGACCTCGAACCTCGCCGACGATCAGGCGGTCGGGGCGCATGCGCAGGGATGAGATGACGAGCTCGCGCATCGTGATCTCGGGAGTGCCGTCCGAGCTCGAGGGCCGCGACTCCAGCCTCGCGACGTGACGCTGCTGCAGCTGAAGCTCAGCCGCGTCTTCGATCGTGACAATGCGCTCGTCGCTCGGTATGTAGCCCGACATGACGTTGAGCAGCGTGGTCTTGCCGCTGCTGGTGCCCCCGCTCACGAGGATGTTCGCCCTGGCCATGACGCAAGCCTTCAGAAACCCGAACGCGCTCTCGCTGCAGCTGCCGAGCTGGATCAGGTCCTGCATGTGAAGCGGCCCGCGGACGAACTTTCGGATGTTGAGAAGCGGGCCGTCGATGGCTACGGGCGGAATTGCAGCGTGCACCCTGGATCCATCGAGCAGGCGCGCATCGCAGATCGGGTTTTGCGCATCGATCTGCCGGCCGACGGATTCGACGATGTATCGGATGACTTCGAGCACCTGCTGTTCGCTGGCGAACGTGACCGGCGTGAGCATGAGGCGGCCATTGACCTCGACGTAGACGTCACGGCCCGCCACCACCATGACTTCGGTCACCTGAGGGTTGGCCAGCAAGGGCGCGAGCGGCCCCAGCCGGGAGGCGTATTCGGGTTCAGCAGGGTCGATGGCAGGTGCGCTCATTGCGTCAGGTGCACCGAAGGCGGCCATGTACGAAGGGTGGGATCGGCGGTGATCGCCACGTTCCCGGTGCCGATGATGCTCGCGGTCCAGGCAATCACGCCGCCGGCGATCGTTGCCTGGTATGCGCTGTTGCCGTTGATGGTGACGGACGCCGCGGGCATGTAGAAGATGCCGATGAGGCTGGTGAAGCCGGCCCCGTTGACCTTGTTGCCCGTGCATGTGTTCGGCTGGGATGACTGCTCCGGCCCCGGCTCGTAGAGCACAACCCGCTGGTACTGGTAGCCGCTGAACAGATACATGTCTCCGGTGCCGTGCTGGTCGATACATCCGCCGTTGGGGATGTAGATCACCACCGCGCCTGGCGTCAATGCTCCTGGACACGCGATGCCGGCGCCGGTCGACGTGTCGACGCAGTGGCCCTCATTGGCGAGATCGCCACGCGGAGGTGTGCCGGGGGCCGCGTTGGCATTGGGCAGCCCGGTGGCGAGCGGCATGCCTTCCTGGTCCGGCGGAGACGGCTCGCCGGCCGGCCAGCCGACGGGAAAGGTGCTGCTGTTGATGTTCGCGAAGCTTCCGGCCGCGAAGGTGGTCAAGTAGGAGAAGCCGGAGCAAGAGCTGTTTTGAGCGACATAGACGTTGAAGTACTGCGCTCCAGGATCGGTGGTCGCCGACACTTTGAGCACCCCGTTTCCCAGGGTCACCGTCTTACACATCGAGGGCGCGCTTTCCCGCAGGTAGCACGTCGGCGTCGCCGGCCCGGTGCAGCTCGAGACCCCGTTTGGCTCCCATCGCACCGCCGTGACCTCGACAGACCATGTCCCGGACAGGCTGCCGGAACCGTTGGGAATCGCCGAGAACGAGCCGCTGCAGCTTCCGTTCAGGTCCCAGAACTGGGGGAGGGCCCGGACCGAGAGCACCGCACCGCTTGGGACAGTCCCCACGATGCTCTGCTTGCTGACATCTATCACCGTCGCGCCGGCCGCTGCGTTTGCCGACACGGTGAAGAGCGGCTGGCCTTCCAGGAACACCTGGGAGTTTTGCGGCACCGCGCCCGGCAGCGGGTTGACCAGAATCTGCTGCTGGTTGGTCCCGGTCAGCGCCACCCTGAGGGTGGTGACGTTGGGTACTCCCGCGGCCACCATGTTGGGTTCGTCGGGCGGTCGCAGCTCGTTGCTAAGCATGCCGCCGTTTTCGGTGATCCCGGCCTTGAAGTTGTATACCCCGCCCGCGAGGAAGTAGCATCCGCTCGGCCTGGGGTCGCTTGTGTAAGTTCCGGGCTGCTCGACGCTCCCGCTCGAAGAGCTCCAGGACTGAGAGTTGGCGTTGAGCGGGGGGAGCGGGTAACCGGGGTCGGGCATGGTCCAGCCGTTGGCCTGGGTGCCGGATACCGTCCACGGGGTGGGTGTGGTCAGTGCGGGCTGTGAACCGCAGATGTCGATCACGTTGCCGTTGACCGAGCCGCCTGCAGAGGCGCTGTTGTCGAAAACGCTGCCGTTCGACCAGATGTCGCCCGTCACGTAAGTCTTGGAAGAGCCCTGGAACGTCAGCGACTGGCCGCCGTTGCCACCACAACCGGCTGGGGCCAACGTCTGGATGGCGGCACCATTGGTGCCGGCCCTCCGAGCCACCGCAGTGGCGGCGGCGGAGACGTTGATCGATGGTCCTGAGCCGAGCACCTGCATGATCGCCACCGGAATCGAGTGAGTCGCGGTGACCGCGAAGCTGACCCCGGCGATCGCCTTGTTGATGACGACGATCGTCAACGTCTGCCCCCACGGGTCGCCGAACGTGCAGGTTGCCGAGAGCGTGCCCAGGCCCGAGCACGACAGCGCCCCGTACAGGGCTTCGTTGCCGGCGTACGTTTCCGCTGCCTTCTGCTCGGACTGTGAGTAGTCCGACGTGTTCATGTAGGTGTACGCGGCCGCCAGCGCCGCCGCATCGGCGGCAGCCTGAAGGTGCCGCCGGTCGAGGTAGGCCCGGCCGCTGTCGATCGCCAGGCCGACAAACCCGAAGAGCACGAGGATCATCAGGGCGACGAGCACTATGGCCTGGCCGCGCTGCATCTGCTTCGAACCAGCGGCCATGTCAATATTCCGTCCGGTAGATCGCCGCGGCTTCGATGATGATGTTGCTGGCGAACTGCTTGATGAACGGTGTGATCGGCACGAAGTTGTAGCGGATCGTCACCTGCAGCGGCGCGTGATTGTTGGCCGGGTTGGTTGCGCTGCAGGTGCCGTTGTCGAATCCCCACATCTGGCCGCCGGGGGCGTTGTCCAGGGTTGGTGACAGGGTTTCCACCGTCGATGGTGGGTTTGGCTCGGTGATATAGATCCAACCCTGGTTCGCGGGTGGCGTCGCGGCGGTAACCGGGCCGTTCGGACACGGGTTGGCAAGGCTAACGTCCACCGCATGGATCTTCGCGGCGGTTTCCACATCTGCGTTGGTGGGAAGCAGAGGGGAATCGCGAACCGCCACGCGGACAGCCTCGTTGACCGCCTGGTTCAGGGTGATGTACACGTAGATCACCCGCCCGAAATCGACGATGCCGAAGATGAGGAGCAACAGCAACGGCGCGACGATGGCGAACTCGACCATCGATTGAGAGCGCTGGCTTCGAACAGCGCGGCTCACCCCTGGTGGCATGTCAGAAGCCGCCGATGATCATGTGCGTGTTGACCGCAAGGTGGATCGAGTTGCCCAGGACTCCCTGCATGAATCCAGTTGCGAAACCGAAGCTCATGACAAGGATCACGTTGACGTCCCGGCCCTTGAGGCTGTTGTCGGCTGGAGCCGAGGTCAGGTCCAGGC
>VBGM01000165.1:38840-40538 GCA_005880855.1 Chloroflexota bacterium | reverse complement strand
CACAAGGTGTGGTGGAGCTATGTGGGCCATTTCCTGCACACGCCTGGCTACGTGTATGCATACGCGTTCGGCAACCTCCTGGCGCTGTCGGTGTATCACCGCTACCTCGAGGTCGGGCCGAGCTTCGTCGACAAGTACCTCGACTTCCTGGCCGCCGGCGGGTCGACGCGTCCGGACGAGCTGGTTCGCCGGCTGGGGATGGACATCACCGACCCCGGGTTCTGGGATGCCGGCTTGAAGATCCTCGACGGTATGGTCACCGAGGTGGAGCGGCTCGCCTGAGTCGCTAGGGATCCTCACCCGATGGGGACAACGATCGGGCCAGCCCGCCGAATAGGTTTCCGACCACATGCTGTGTGGACCCGATCACATGATCACGACCGCGGCGGATGAACGCCGGACGCACGAGCCAAACGATCAAAGCGACAAGAGACCCTAGAGACAGCGCCCACGCTGCTTGCTCGAACGCGGTCGGACCATAGGTGAAGACCAGAGTGGACCCAGGTGGCACTGAGTCCAACCTCGCGAGCATGAAGTCCGCCTCGCCCGCTACCAACGGAATTGATCGAGTACCGGAATGGACGCCGGACGAGTCGGGCCATTGAAATGATTCTTTGAACAGGACCCACGCGGGTCCCGACGACCGTGCCAAACCAAGTCGAACCTGATCGTCCCCGACCCACGTCAGCGCCGAATCCACCTGGGTAGTGCCGCCACCATGCAGGAGCCAGGCAAACGCACCTGCTGTGAACTGGTCCTCGGTTGGCGAACCAGCGCCGGCGGAGTGAGCGATGAGGTTCATGCCGCTCCAGAAGACACGCCCCCGGCCCACCTCCCAGCGCGCCACAACGACTCGATCCCCAACGGTTACAAGCGCTTCCGCACCCGCCCTGATCGAAGACGCGCGTGCGCTCGACGCACCCCACCCAGACCCGGTGGCGCCATAGGTCATCGAACCCCATGATGGCGACGGGGTCCCCGAGAGCAGGACGGGAGCCCTTGGATCAAGGGTTCCCCACCGAAGCTCACCGATAGGCAGAACGGACGGAGTTGATGAGCCGAGGTCCCAGTCGGGGTCGACGTACTGCCAGCCGGTTTCGATATAGAGAGACCCGCCGGCACGCACGTAGCTGTCCAGAAGGCCGAAGGCTTTATTACGGTCGTGGTAGCGATAGCCCACCAGTAGCAGAGTGGGGAACGATGCGATCTGATCGGCGGAGTAATCGTCGACGTAGGCGGATTCGCCGCGCGCGAGCCAGCCAGAACCGAATGGGATCATTCCTGTGGTGGCGCGCTCAAAGAGATCGTTATAGGGGTGCGAATTGCCCTGCTGATCGCCGCCGATGACAAGCGCGACCGCTGCTGAGGGCCACTCTGTCGCAAGCCCCGAACGGTTCGGGTTGACGAACGTCAGTGGCGAATCGCTGACCTGCCGCCAACCAAGTGCACCGTAGTCAGCGCCCTGCGCGGTCTGCGTCGAACCCAGAACCACTGCATCGATCCCAAGCGAGGCAGCGAGCTCTGCTTTGACAGTGGTTCCCCGGCGGCTGATCATGTTGTCGAGCATCCAGTTGTCCAGCTCGGGCGATGCCGGAAGCTGGAAGTTGTAGGTGTACGCCTGAGCCCCACCTGTGAGGTCCGGAAAGGCCATCAGCAGTTGAGGGACATGCGCATCAACCAGCGCGCGTTGCGGCGGAT
>VBGM01000165.1:0-38794 GCA_005880855.1 Chloroflexota bacterium | reverse complement strand
CTCCGCAAGACCCGTCGGTGGAGCGTTCCCGGGCGGGAAGCGGCCCCACAGGTCGTTCGTGCTGGGCTCGAAGCCGCCGTACGCAAGGGCAGTGGGAGCGCCGTCCACACGTTGGGCGTACTCGCCAACTCCAAGGGACGCAAGCACCAGGGCCATGCCCACGAGGGTCATGCCGGCCAAGGCGCGATTTCTGGAGCCCAAACGTCCTGCCTTCGCGAGGGTGCCACCTAGAAGTAGTGGTGCCTCAACAACCCCGAGGCCGGCCAGCACAGGCACGAAGAACTGCACAAGCGTCACTCCTGACCGAGCGTGGATCAAGAACCCCACCACCGGCAGACCCCAGGTCACTGCCTCGAGCGAGGTTGTCACCATCGTCAAAACGCCGAACGCGACGAGAGCTGCAAAGACCCGCGCTCGGCTATTCCACAGCGCCGATACCACACCGGCGAGAGCTGGAATCCACACAGCGGGGCTGATCGAGGAGCGGTCGAACACGACCGTCGGCCGGATCGGGTGGAGGCCGAAGATCTGGTCGAGGCCCCACGTCGGAAAGAGCGCGGAGTCGAATGCCCGGGGTGGTATGTGGGAGGCGATCAGGCGCAGGTACTCCTGCTGGGGGAGCGACCAAAACGCGGTCAGCAGGAAGCTACCCAAAACCAACATCGGCGCAGTTAGAAACACCCACTTCGCACGTGCGTGCGGCCGTCCACCTCTAATCGCGAGTACATAAAGAAAGACCGCAGCCACCTCGGCACCGAGAAGAAATGGAGCGACCAATCCTGTCAGCGCCACCAGGCCAATCGTGGTGAACGCAGCCAATCGCGACTTCCAGCCGTGGCGGCCCGCGCACCATTCTTCGAAGAAAACGTCGAGCGCAATGACGGAGGGCATGAACAGAATGGTTCCGGTCTGGTTCGAGAAAAACCCCCAATCGACCAGAAAGGTCCACGTCAGTGGACTCAAAAGATAAGCGACGCCCGCGACGAGGCCCGCAAGTGGGCGGCGCAAACGCCACGCGCAAAAGACATACATGCCTAGCGCGCCCAGTGGGCTGATGGCGAACTGCATGAGCTGCATCCCCTGTGTCAAGTCGAGACCGCCCAAGCGAGACACGGCCACCGCCATCCAGTGAGCCGCCAATGGGTAGCCCTCGCGGTAAGGGATGCCGTGATCGTCCCAGCGGTACCACCAGTGCAGGCCGGGAAAGCTCGAGTCGACCCATCGAGCGAGGTGAAAGTGGAAGAGCGTGTCGCTACCGACTGGGCCCGAATACAGGATCTGCCAGCTCAGCAGGTACGCGACCATCAGGATGATCCCCGCCGCCACGACGAGGCGGACGGCGCCAAGGGCAAGTGCCGCCCAACCATTCACGACGAGGGCGCTAATGGGCGGCTGTCCGTGACGCCTGCTCGCAAACGGCTTGCGCCGGACTTGGCGCCGACACGCCGAAGATGAGCCACTTCGTCTCGCTCATCGTCCCAAGCTGCACGAACCAATCCGGGTTCAGCGCGCGCATCAGGTCGTAGTTCTGGTTGTTTGGCGGCATCGCGATGAGCCGCGTGTCGGTCTTGGCCAGCCAGCACTCGACCAAAGTGTTCACGACCTGCTGGTGCTCCTGATACGTGTAGCCGCCTGGTAGGTAGAAGAAGGGGTCGTACATCTCGCTGACCAGGTGCTTGCCTTCGACGCCGCCGTAGCGGGCGAGGCCGTACGTCACATCGGGGCGGTCGGGAGGGACGGCCAGCGCGTGACCTTGATACGGTGCCTGGTTGTACCACGCGCCGAGCTGGCGGCTGGCAGCGAGCGTGGCCTGCCAGTTCGCCTCGGTAGGACCGAAGACCTGCGCGATCGGGATCCAGGCCAGTTGCGCCACCAGCAGCGCCGCAACGAGCGCGGTCCATCCAACTGGAATCGCGCGCTTTCCAAATCGGCGCGGCATCAACCAGAGCAGGACCACCGCCAGCAGCGCGCCGGCGAAGACGTATGGAAAGGCAAAAACCCGGGTGATCGGCATCCACCACACCCAGCTCGCCAGGTAAGAGGTAAATCCGAGCGTTCCGGCCACGAAAACCCAGTAGCCGAAGCCGTAAGTCAGCAACATGTGTGACGGCGGGCGCTTCCACAGGCTCCAACCAAGGCCCGCCGCCGATGCGACCAGAAGGATGCCCAGGAACGGTCGAACAGCGGCCTGCCCGGATGTGATCGGGGTGAACTCCCACTTGCCGACCGCGTTGGCGAAGAAGTTCCACCACAGGGGGTAGACCGCGTTCCCTGTTTGGTCGAGCAGAACCTTCATGTAGACGACCATCACCACCACGAATGTCGCCACCAGAGGCAGGCGTTGCCGGGACACCTTGCCGAGGCAGGCGGCGACTACCAATCCGAGGCTGAACAGCCAGGCTTCGGCGCGCGCCATCGTCGACAAACCGAATGCCAGCCCCGCCGCGAACCCGCCTCGCCTCTGCCACGCCCAGATGCCCGCGAGGCTGAGCGCGACGCCCAAGGGTTCGAGCATCCCAGAGGCGTCGTTCATGACGCTCGTCGGGAGTAGGGCGGCGACGAGAGCAGCGCCGAGTGCCACCTGCGTGCCCCAGAACCGCCTGCAGATGTGGAACAGCAACACGACGACCGCCACTCCGAACAACGTGCTGACCAGACGGTTCAAGAGGATGTCGATCGATCCCGTGACGTCGAACACCCCGACCATCAAGAGCGGGTGGAGCAAGCCCCAGAAGTATTCGAGCCCCTTGAGGTCCCATAGACGTGGTCCGCCGGGGGCGGACAGACCGATCTCCTTGGTCAGGTAGGCGATCTGCCAGTGGTGCCAAACATCGTTGTAGGCGCCGAGCCCGGGGTTTTCTGGGTCGGTAAAAACGAATAGGTAGAGAAGGCGCGGTATGGCGGCGCCGATCGCGATTGCGGCGGTCCAGATCCAAACGCTGCGTTGCGCACCCGAATCCGGCACCCCCTCGGTCCCTAGCTTGGATTCGTCCAAACGCCGGTCCTCCTCGTCTTCGCCGGGAAGGATCCTCGGGAGGAGTTTCAAGCGCTTGCCTCCGAGGGCGCGAGAAGCCAGCGCTCGGCCGCGAGCCAGAATGCGAAGAGCCAGGCGACGGTCATAAGCGTCCCGCCATAGTCGTGGAATATCAGCGCAGGCGTCCGGCCGGCCGCCACCGCGAGCATGCAGACCAGTGCGACCCGGAGGATGTTGACCAGCACCGTGCCAGAGAGACCGATCACGAAAACCTGGAGGCGCGCCTCGGTCGACAGCCCGCGCAGGCCGACTGCGAGGCTGGCCCCGAGCAGGACGAGGCTTTGCCAGCCGATGCAGTTCCAAGAGATAAAGAGGTTGGTGGGATGGCCGCTCGCATCCCACACGACAAGCTGACTGCCGGCCGCGGCCGCGTGCACGCCAAACAGTTGGAGCAGCGCCACGACCATCTTCGCCTCGACGGGACTCACGGACTGCAGAGGTCCGGCAACACCAAGGCGCATGGCCGCGGTTGTGAGCAGGTCGTTGTAGGTCGTCACGAACGGAAGGGCGACAAGGATTAGAGAGCACGCGATGAGCAACGTCATCAGCGGGAGGTCTTGCCGGTGCGTCACGACGCCTGGCTCTTTCGGTGGCTCAAGAGGCGGCGCGCTCCGATCGGCGCCAGCAAGGCCAGCCCTACGAAGGGCAGCACGAGCTCGGGGATGAAGATCATCTGCGTGCTGGTGAGATTGGTGGGGGAGCTGGAGGCGTCGTAGTCGAGCGTAAGGGTGACGAGTCCGATCGAGTTGACCACGACCGTGAGGCAGAAAAAGGAACCGGCCGGCACGCTCACATTTGAGGACGGAGAGAAGGCACCCGTACTGTTGGTCCCCGCAGCCAGCCCAGTAGTCGTCTGGGCGATCGTGGTCGGTGACGAGCAGGTGCCGGACGAGCTGAACGCGAATGTCAGCGTGACGTTCGCGGTCCCTCCAACTCCCGTCGTCGTGTAGTTGAACGTGAATGAGGTTGTCGAGAAGATGGTTTGCGCGGCCATGGTGGAGGAGGTCGTGGCCCATGTGCGCGTGTTTCCGGTGGTCAGAAGCATCGTCTGCGGAATCAGGCCCCCCGGCGACGTGCCGTCGAGCGTGCCCGGGCTGCCGCCGTGGAGAAAAAGGCTCGAGCCGGCGGCATTGGCGATCGGGGCGTTGATCGCGCCGATGCCAAGTCCGGCGAGGGCCAGGCCGAGCGCCACGGCCACCACCCATCCGAGTCGTGACCCCCGGCCCCGCCGCCCTGGCGCCGCCACGACTTTCAGCGGCTGGTTGGTCCGCCGCGAGGATGGTCGTGGGCCGCGCAGCCATCGCCGCAGCCAGACCAGGCGGCGGAGGTGGTGCACAGGGTCGGTGATCCGTCCCGTCTTTGGCGTGCGATACCACGGGCCTTCGTCTTTCTCGACCAGGCCCTTCAGGGCGGCGTAGCCCTGGAACGGGATGAGAAGAAACGAGGTCGCGACCGCTCCCAGGACTCCTGGGAAATCTTTGATCGGCGCCTCCTCGAGGAGGAGGCCCGAAAGGTTCATGAGCGGCAGCGACAGCAGGTTGGTGAGCAGCAATGACCAGCCGAGCGTCGCGGTCCATTCGGGCACATGCGCGTGGAGGAAGACCTCTGCGATGAGCCAGCAGCCGCTGCCAAAGATGAACAGGGCCGACTGCAGGTAATAGGTGGAGTAGAAGAGGAACTCGAGCTTCTCGACGAGCCCGATCTTGCGACAGCCCATGATCTCGCCGAAGCTCCGGCGCACGTTGTAGCTGTGGCCCTCTGCCCACCGCATCCGCTGGCGAGCGAGGCGACCGAAGGTCGCGGCGCATTCCGCCGGCGTCTCGGCGTACGGGGTGTAGACCACCTTGAAGCCGCGGGCATATAGCCTGAGGGTCAGCTCCCAATCCTCGGTGAGGCTTCGTCCCCATCCCACCTCTCGGAGGATGTCGGCCCTGATCATGTAGGCCGTCCCCGCGATCATCTTCAGCGAGCCGGCCGCCTCCTGGAACGGGCGCTCGACCATGTAGCTGCCGGCGTATTCGGCGCGGACGGCCTCGGTCAGCCAGCTCTCGCTCTTGTTGAGGACGTGCCACTGGTAGCTCTGGACCGCGGCCACCTCCGGACGCAGCTCCGCCCGCGCCTTGGCCTTGCGCTTCCCATTGACACCGTTGCCACTACCATTCCCGTTTCCCCTGAAGAAATGGGGCAGGTAGGTCTGGATCGAGTCGGCGAACGGAACGACGTCGGCATCCCACACGATTACGAACTCTGCCTTCGGGTCAGTGTGCTGAAGGGCGACCTGCAGCGCTCCACCCTTGAACCCTTCGCGGTTGGGCCGGTGCACGATCTTGAAGCGCGGCCGGTCCTGCCAGGTCTTCAGGATCTCGGTCGTCTCGTCAGTCGAATCGTCCACGACGACAACTTCGTAGCTCTTGTACTCGAGGGCGGCGCAGCCCTCGAGGAGACGTGCAATGACCCGCCTCTCGTTGTAAGTCGCTATATGAATGGACACGAACGGCTCGTAACCCAGGTCCACGTGTCCGTTTCCATTGCCATTGCGGTGCCCATTGCGGTTCCCACGCCGGAGAAATCGCATGAGGCCGTGCGGATGCGCATGGCCGGAAGCATTCCGACCCCCATTTGCCGCGCCGTTGCCGTTCCCGAGCACCAATGAGGAACTCAGCATCGCCACCGTCGCCAGGTAGTACTTCAGCGAGTAGAGAAAGAAGACCGACCCTGCGCAGAGGGCCAGCAACGACATCCATATGCCAATCGTCTCGGGGCCTTGAAATCCGAGGCGAACCGCGCCGACGATGCCGCGCACCAATGCGATAAACGGCAGCAGCGCCACGAGGGCGGCGATGACAACGAACAGCCAGATCAGGAGATCGAGCGCCAGGGTCCGGCCGAGCCAGGTCGTCCCCTGCGCGGGGGTCGTCGATTCCATCGCCGGCTACCCAGGACACGGCGAGAAGACGAGTGGCTGCGGAGATGATGTGCTGCTTATGAGTTGATCGACATCCTGATTCAACAGGCTCATCCGGTCAAGCTCGCCGGGGCATGCGGAGCCCTTGTCGAGCCGAATTCGAGAGACCCTTAGACTTAACGCCAATACACGCCGGGGTCCCGCGACCGGGTGTCGCGGGCGGGTCGAGCCACATTTGTTGTGGTAGGGAGTGAGATGTCAGTCACCACCGAGGCGCCGGCCACCACGGATCTCGAGTTTGCGCGTCAGCTTGGGCAGCAGCTCCGGGTCGATTCCATCCGCTGCAGCACCGCCGCCGGCTCCGGACATCCGACCTCGTCGATGTCCGCCGCCGACCTGATCGGGGTCCTCATCGCCAGGTACCTGCAGTACGACTGGAACAAACCCAAGGATCCCAACAACGACCACCTGATCTTCTCCAAGGGCCACGCCTCGCCGCTGTACTACGCAATGCTGAAGGCGGTTGGCGCCATCACCGACACCGAGCTGCTGACGTTCCGCAAGTTCGGTTCGCGCCTCCAGGGACACCCGACGCCCGCGCTCCCGTGGGTCGATGTCGCCACCGGCTCGCTGGGCCAGGGCCTTCCGATCGCCGTCGGCGTCGCTTTAGCCGGCAAGGACCTCGACAAGCTCCCGTATCACGTGTGGGTTCTCTGCGGAGACTCGGAGCTGGCCGAGGGCTCGATCTGGGAGGCGCTCGACAAGGCCGGCTTCTACGGGCTGTCCAACCTGACCGCCATCATGGACATCAACCGGCTCGGCCAGCGTGGCGAGACCGAGTTCGGATGGAACATGGACACCTATCGTCGCCGTGTGGAGGCGTTCGGGTGCTTCCCGATCGTGATCGACGGCCACGACGTCACGGCCGTCGACCGCGCCTACGGCAACGCGCTGTCGGCGACGGGCAAGCCGACGGTGATCCTCGCCAAGACGGTCAAGGGCAAGGGCTTCTCCGAGCTCGAGAACAAGGATGGGTGGCACGGCAAGGCGCTGCCTCCTGACATGGCCGAGCGGGCGATCAAGGAGCTCGGCGGGATCCGGCACCTCAAGGTGAAGACGGCCAAGCCCGAGGCCGGCACGCCGGCCATCAAGCACGTCGAAGTGCAGGTCACGCTGCCGACCTACACGAAAGAGGACAAGGTCGCCACCCGCAAGGCGTACGGCGATGCGCTGGTGGCGCTAGGCGTCATCCCCGACGTCGTGGCCATGGACGGCGAAGTCTCCAACTCGACGCACGCCGACGAGTTCGCGAAGGCCTACCCGGACCGGTTCTTCGAGATCTACATCGCCGAGCAGCAGCTGGTCGCCACCGCGGTGGGCATGAGCGTTCGCGGCTACCGGCCTTTCGCGTCCACGTTTGCCGCGTTCTTCAGCCGCGCCTATGACTTCATTCGCATGGCCGGCATCTCGCAGGCGAACATCAGGCTGGTCGGTTCGCATGCGGGCGTCGAGATCGGCCAGGACGGCCCGTCGCAGATGGCGCTCGAAGACCTTGCGTCGATGCGCGCCATCCACTCGTCGACAGTGCTTTACCCCAGCGACCCGAACCAGACCGCCAAGCTCGTGAGCCTCATGGCCGACGAGGGCGGCATCGTCTACATGCGAACCACGCGCGGCGCGTATCCCACGATCTACTCGCCGGCGGAGACTTTCAAGATCGGCGGCGCGAAGGTGGTACGGCAAAGCGCGAAGGACAGGGTGACGCTCATCGGCGCCGGCGTCACGCTGCACAACTGCCTCGCAGCCGCGGACACGCTGGCTCAGAAGAAGGTGGCCGCGCGGGTCATCGATCTGTACTCGGTGAAGCCGGTGGACGTGAAGACGCTGAGGGAGGCCGCGCGCGTGACGAAGGGCAAGCTCGTCATCGTCGAAGACCACTACCCCCAGGGCGGCCTGGGGGCGGCTGTCCTGGAGGCCTTCGCGCCGGAGGACGGGCTGCACGTCGCGCACCTGGCGGTGAAGGCCCTGCCGGCATCCGGCAAGCCGGAAGAGCTCATGAACGCGGCGGGCATCTCGGCGCGGCACATCGTGGCGGCGGCGACAAAGCTGCTGGCCGGGAAGTAACCCGATGGCGACGGCAGTCCGCATGCCTCCGCCGATCAAGGAGCTGAAGCGCCTCGGCCAGTCGATGTGGCTCGACAACATCCGCCGCCAGCTCATCACTTCGGGCGAGCTGGCCCGGCTGCGCGACGAAGGCATCAGCGGTGTGACTTCGAACCCGACCATCTTCGAGAAGGCGGTCAGCGGCTCCAACGATTACGACGAGGCGATGGTCCAGCTGGTGCGGGCAGGCCACAAACCCGATGAGATCCTGTGGGAGATGATGGTGGAGGACGTCTCCGCCGCGGCCGACGTCTTTCGCCCGATTTACGACAAGACCAAAGGGCACGACGGATTCGTCAGCATCGAGGTGTCGCCGACGGTGGCCAGCAGCACGCGGCGAACGATCGCGTACGCCGAGGACTTGCGGACGCGCTGCCACCGGCCCAACGTGATGGTGAAGATCCCCGCGACCAGAGAAGGCATTCCGGCCATCTACGACCAGATCGCGAAAGGCCACAACATCAACATCACGCTCATCTTCTCGGTCGACCGGTACGGCGAGGTGATGGAGGCCTACCTGTCCGGCCTGGAGAAGCTTCGCAAGGGAGGCGGCGATCTGCGCAAGGTCGCAAGCGTGGCCAGCTTTTTCGTCAGCCGCGTAGACACCAAGGTCGACAAACTCCTGGCCCAGAAGATCGAGCTCAGCACAGACCCCAGCCAGAAGCGCGCGCTCGAACGCTTGTATGGAAAGGCTGCCATCGCCAACTCGAAGGTCGCGTATGAGCGGTTCCGGCAGACGTTCAGCGGCCCTCGGTGGGACATGCTCAAGAAGGCGGGAGCGCAGCTGCAGCGCCCGCTGTGGGCGAGCACGTCGACCAAGGACCCTCGTTATCCCGACACCTACTACGTCGAGGAGCTGATCGGTCCCGATACGGTCGACACCATCCCCCCGGCCACGCTGGCCGCGTTCCGCGAGCACGGCGAGGCAAGGCCCAGCATCGATGAGAACGTCGACCTCGCCAAACGGCAGCTGAAGCAGCTCGCGGAGTTCGGCGTCGACCTGGACCAGGTCACCCGCGAGCTCGAGGTGGAAGGCGTCGAGTCCTTCACGAAGTCGTTCGAGAGCCTGCTGGCCACCATCAAGAAGGAGAGCCAGAACATCAAGTCGGGCAAGGGTCCGCGGCAGTGGTACAGCCTCGGCGAGCTGCAGCCAAAGGTCGATGCCCGCATCGCCCAGCTCCAGAAAGGGGACGCGCCTCGTCGTTTATGGGCGAAGGACTCGACGCTGTGGACGTCCGACCCCGCCCAGCGCGAGGCGGTCCGCGATCGCCTGGGGTGGCTGAACGTCGCCGAGAAGATGCTCGAGCATGCGCCCGAGTTCGAGCAGCTCGCCGCCGACGGACGGACGTACTCGGATGTGGTCTTGCTGGGCATGGGCGGGTCGAGCCTGTGCCCAGATGTGTTGAGGAACACGTTTGGCCACGTGAAAGGCCATCCGCAGCTGCACGTGCTCGACACGACAGATCCCGCAACGATCCTCGCGGTGCGCTCTCGGATCCGTATCAAGGACACCCTGTTCATCGTCGCTTCCAAGTCAGGAGAGACGACCGAGACGCTGTCGCACTTCGCGTATTTCTGGAACGAGGTGGGGGGCGGCGCGGACGGCGCCGCCGGACCGGGGCGGCACTTCGCCGCCATCACCGATCCGGGCACCTCGCTGGAGAAGCTCGCCAAAGACCACGGCTTCCGATGGATCTTCCGCAACCCGCCCGACATCGGCGGGCGCTATTCGGCGCTCAGCTATTTCGGGCTCGTGCCGGGATCGCTGATCGGTGTGGATGTCAAGGAGCTGCTCGAGCGCGCCGTGGAGATGGCGCATTCGTGCGCCGATTCCGTGCCCGCGGACAGCAACCCCGGCGTCTGGCTCGGCGCCGTCATGGGCGAGCTCGCGTTGCAAGGTCGCAACAAGCTCACGCTCATCGCCTCGGCCAAGATCTCGACGTTCGGTTACTGGGTCGAGCAGCTGATCGCCGAGAGCACCGGCAAGCAGGGCAAGGGGATCGTGCCCGTCGAGGGTGAGCCACTGGGCAAGCCCGACGTCTACGGAGAGGACCGGCTGTTCGTGTACATCCGCATGGATGCGGATCCGCCCAACCGGGCCGTGCAAGCGCTCGAGAAGGCGGGGCACCCGGTGGTCACGCTGACGATGCGCGACAAGCTCGACCTCGGCGGAGAGTTCCTGCGCTGGGAGATCGCGACCGCGATCGCCGGCTCGATCATCGGCATCGACCCGTTTGACCAGCCCAACGTGCAGGAGTCGAAGGACAACACGAAGAAGGTCCTCGCCAAGTACCGGGCGAGCGGCAAGCTGCCTTCCGCGGAGTCGGTGCCGGCATCCAGGTCGCGGGCAGGCCTGAAGACGCTCCTGGGCCGCGCCAAGCGCGGCTCCTACTTCGCGATCATGGCCTACACGACGCGCACCACGGCGTCGGAGTCGGCGATCGCATCGATCCGAGCATCAGCCCGCGACGCCACGCACTACGCCACCACCGCGGGCTACGGACCGCGCTTCCTTCACTCCACCGGCCAGCTCCACAAGGGCGGCCCGAAAGTCGGGCTGTTCCTGCAGATCGTCCAGGACGACACCCGCGATGTGCCCATCCCGGGCCAGCCCTACAGCTTCTCGATCCTCAAGCAGGCGCAATCGCTGGGCGACCTGGAATCGCTTGGCTCGCGCCGCCTCCCGGTGCTGCGGGTGACGCTCGGCAAAGAAGCTGCAGCCGGCTGGAAGGCGCTCGCGGCGGCGGTGAAATCAGCGGTCAAGTAGTACTCCCCTCTCCCCGCAGGGGAGAGGGTTAGGGAGAGGGGCGCATATGGAGATGGGGATGGTCGGCCTGGGCCGCATGGGCGGCAACATGGTCCTGCGCCTGATGAAGCGCGGCCACCGCATGATCGCGTACGACAGGTCGGCGGACGCGATCAAGGAGAAGGCATCGCAGGGCGCTGTTGCGGCCTTCACCGTGGAAGAGTTCGTCAAGAATTTCCAGTCGCGGCCCCGCGTCATGTGGGTGATGGTGCCGGCGGGCGATCCGACCACGGAGGCGATCGACCAGCTCATCGCCCTCGGCGACCCGGGCGACATCATCATCGACGGCGGCAACACGAACTGGAAGGTCGCCATGCAGGACTGCGCCCGCGTCAAGGCAAAGGGAATGCACTACATGGACGCGGGCACCTCGGGCGGCATCTGGGGCCTCGAGTTCGGCTACTGCCTGATGGTCGGTGGCGAGCAGGAGATCTACGACCACTGCCTCCCCCTGCTCAAGGACCTGGCGCCTGACGACGGCGGTCTCGTACGCACAGGGCCTGAAGGCTCTGGCCACTTCGTGAAGATGGTCCACAACGGAGTCGAATACGGGCTCATGCAGGCCTATGCGGAAGGCTTTCAGGTCATGAAGCTCTCGAAGTTCTTCCCCGGCATGGACATGCATGCCATCGCGGAAGCGTGGCGATCCGGCAGCGTGGTTCGTTCGTGGCTGCTCGACCTGATCGCGCGCGGACTCGACCAGGATCCCGACCTCGCCCGCATCAAGGGTTATGTCGAAGACACGGGTGAGGGACGTTGGACCGTGGAGGCGGCAATCGACGAATCGGTGCCCGTGCCGATCATCGCCGAGTCGCTGTTCGCGCGCTTCCGGAGCCGCATGGAGAACACGTTTGGCGACCGGCTGCTGGCGATGATGCGGAATCAGTTCGGCGGCCATGCGGTAGTGACCGACGCGGCGGGAGAGGCAGTGAAGAAGTGACCGCTGCCGGGACGGCGGTCGCGCCGAATCCGCTCGCCGAAGGCCTCCACGACTATCGGGTCGCCGAACCGGCGCTGATGGTGATCTTCGGCGCCACCGGCGACCTCAGCGGCCGCAAGCTGCTCCCGGCTCTCTACAACCTGGCCAAGCAGCGACTGCTACCGGCCGGTTTCGCGGTGGTGGGCGCGGCGATCGACGATCTCAGCGACGACGCGTTTCGCAAGCGGGCCACTGACAAGATCACGACGTTCTCGCGCACGCAGCCGGTCGACCAGCAGGTGCTGCAGTCATTTCTGGACGCCGTCTTCTACGTCAAAGTCGACTTCAGCAAGCTGGACGACTTCAAGACGCTGGCGCGAAAGCTCGACGACCTCGATCATGCTCGCCATGTCGGTGGCAACCGCGTGTTCTACTGCGCGACGCCGCCGCCGACGTACGAGACGATCACTGAGCAGCTCAAGGCCGCGGGCCTCAACGCAGGCGAGGGCTACCACCGGATCGTGATCGAGAAGCCGTTCGGCGCCGACCTCAAGTCAGCCCGTGAACTCAACAAGATCGTGCAGCGCGTCTTCCACGAAGACTCCGTCTACCGGATCGACCATTACCTGGGCAAGGAGACGGTCCAGAACATCATGGCCTTCCGGTTCGCCAACACCATCTTCGAGCCGGTCTGGAACTGCCACTTCATCGACTCGGTGCAGATCACGGCGGCTGAGGAGATCGGCGTCGAGAATCGCGGCACTTATTACGACAAGGCTGGTGCGCTGCGAGACATCGTTCAGAACCACGCGCTTCAGCTGCTGGCGCTGACCGCGATGGAACCGCCTATCGCGTTCGAGGCCAACGCTGTGCGCGACGAGAAGGTGAAGGTGCTGCGCGCGATTCGTCCCATCGCCGACGACGAGGTGGCCAAGGCCACCGTCCGCGGGCAGTACACGAGCGGATGGGTGCTAGGCGAGCACGTTCACGGTTATCGGGAAGAGCCCAACGTCGCACCCGGCTCGCTGACCGAGACCTCCGTCGCCTTGCGACTTTTCATCGACAATTGGCGCTGGGCCGGCGTCCGGTTCTACATCCGGGCCGGCAAGCGGATGCCAAAGCGGGTCACTGAGATCCGGATCCTCTTCAACCGCCCACCGCACCTGACTTTCGGGCGCCCGGCCGCGCAGGAGCTGGACCCCAATGCGATCACGCTGCGCATCCAGCCGGAGGAGGGCATCTCGCTGAAGTTCGGGGCGAAGGTGCCCGCGGCAGGGATCAGGCTGCGCAGCGTGGCCATGGACTTCCTCTACGCGTCCTCGTTTCTCATCGAGGTCCCGGAGGCCTACGAGAGGCTCCTGCTCGACTGCATGATCGGCGACCCCACCCTCTTCACTCGCGCCGACGAGGTGGAGGCGGCCTGGACGCTGGTCGATCCCATCGAGGCGGCCTGGAGGGATGGGCGGCCGCCGCTGCAGATGTATCAGGCGGGCAGCTGGGGACCGGCGGCGGCGGCCAAGCTGCTCGAGGCCGACGGTAGGGAATGGCACAGGCCCTGAACCCGCCCCAATCGGAGACACTGGACTGGAAGGGCGAGGGCGTCACGATCGCGCAGGTGCTCGATGCGCTGACGGAGTTCCGGCATAAGTTTGCTCGGGCGCAAGTTCCCGACGACGACCATCCACATCCTCGCAACTGCGTCATGACCCTGATCGCGGTTGCGGCGGCGGAGGCCGAGGAGAAAAAGGCGGAAAGGGATTGCACGGCCATCGCCGCGCACCACCCCTCGCTCGCGATCGTCGTAAGGGACCAGGCCAATGTCAAACCGGGGCGAATCGACGCGTACATCACCGCGCCAGAGGTCGCCAACGGCAGCGCCGCGCCGATGCATTACGAGCTGGTGAAGCTGCACGTCCAGGGTGCCGCGGCGACGCACCTGGCTGCGCTCGTCGACCCGCTCCTGCTCAGCGGCGTGCCGACCTATCTCTGGTGGCTGGGAACACCGCCGTTCGGTTCCAACGAGCTAAGAGACGCTTTACAGATCGCCGACGCGCTCGTGGTCGACTCGGCGCGATTCACACGTCCATATCACTCCTTCCTCGCACTGGCCGGCACGAGCGCGCGCGCCTACCATCGACTCGGGTTGGCCGATCTTCAATGGGCGCGCCTCGACCCGTGGCGCGAGACGATCGCGCAGTTCTTCGCACCGGTGGCCCGACGGCCGTACCTCTCGGGGATCACTGAGATCGGCATCGATTATGCGGGCGAAGGTCGCGGCAACCGGATCCCTTCGTCGGTCCTGATCGGCTGGATCGCAAGCGCGATGGGCTGGAAGCTGCAGCGGGCGACGGGCGGCACCGGCGGCGTGGTGTCGGCGCAGTACGAGGCCGACCGCTGGCGGGTTGTGGATGTGGCCTTCCGGTCGGTCCCCAGGGCCGGCCTGGTCGAGGGTGAGATCGGCGCCGTGCGGATCGTCGGCACCGCGGGCGGGACGACGTTCAAGCTCTCGATCGCCCGCGCGCCCGAGCGGACGCGGCAGGTGGACCCGGACATAGGACCTCTACCGTTCACGAGCCTGCATCCAACCGGCGGAGAGGACGAGGCGGGCCTGGAGATCGCCCAGCGCAAGGCCATCCAGCATCGCGAGATGGCGTTCCAGAATCGCGACGCCTTGCACCACACGGCCACCGGCGACCCTCCTGGCGAGAGCGTGCCTCCGCGGCCGACCGTGTTCGTGCGGGAGCGGAGAAACCCGGACAACTCGATGGTTCTGCTGACGTTGATCGACATCGGCGGGGCGGACACGCTGCGGCACGTGCAGCGCATCGAGTCGACACAGGATGCGGCTCTGCTCGTTCAGGTGCTCGCGCTCGGCGCCCACGACGCCGTCTACACCCGCTCGTTGGCGGCCGGCGCGGAGCTGATGCAGGCGCTTTGACGTCGGAGTTCACGGTTCTCGAGTCAGCCGAAGCGGTTGCGGCCGAGGCGGCCCACGAGATCGCGGTGGCTTTGGCCGGCGGTGCACGGACGCTGGTCCTGGCGGGAGGTACGACCCCGCGTCGCTGTTACGAGGTGCTCGTAAAGCTGCCGGTCGCGTGGGGGCGGGTCACCGTGCTGTTCGGCGATGAGCGCTGCGTCCCACCCGACCATGCCGACAGCAACTACCGCATGGCGCGGGAAGCGCTGCTGGATCGAGTCGCTCCCGCCACGGTGCACAGGATGCCGGCCGAGCTCGGCCCTGACGAAGGCGCGGTGCTGTACGCGCCGGTGGTGGCTTCCGTCGCTCCTCTGGACGTGGTGATCTTGGGCATCGGCGAGGACGGCCACACGGCGTCGCTGTTTCCGGGCCACGCGGCGGTGCACGCCAAGGGTTGGGCGATCGGGATCACCGATTCGCCGAAACCGCCACCCGAACGCGTCACGCTGACGCTGCCGGCGCTGCGCGGAGCGCGGCACGTGATCATCCTGGCCACCGGCGCGGGCAAGGCCGACGCGGTCGCCAAGGCGAAACGCGGCGAGGTGCCATCGGGCATGATTGCGGGCGCGCGATGGCTGATCGACCGCGAGGCCGCCGGGACTCTGTGAGGAAGATCGAGGTAGTTCCCTCGATCCTTTCCGCCGACGTCGCACGACTCGGTGACCAGGTGCGCGAGGCAGTTGCCTCGGGGGCAGATCGTATACAGATCGACGTCATGGACGGCCACTTCGTCCCCAATCTGACCTTCGGTCCGCTCGTGGTGGAGGCCGTGCGCAAGGTCACGGACCTTCCGATCGAGGCCCACCTGATGGTCGAGCGTCCAGAGCTCTTCATCGAGGCATTCGCAAAAGCGGGCGCCAGCCTCATCGAGGTACAGGTGGAGGCGACGGCCTCGCTGTACCGGACCGTGGAAACGATCAAGGAGCTCGGCGCGGCCGCGGGCGTGGCCATCAATCCAGCGACCTCGATCGAAACTCTGCGCGAGATCCTGCCTTACATCAGCCTCGTGAACGTGATGACCGTCGAGCCGGGGTTCGGTGGGCAGAAGTTCATCGTCCACAGCCCCGACAAGATCCGCCGGCTGCGGGCGATGGCGCCGGACGTGGAGATCGAGGTGGACGGCGGCATCGATGCGCAGTCCGCGCCACTGGTGGTGAAGGCAGGAGCGACCGTGCTCGTCGCGGGCAGCTCGGTTTTTGGCCACAAGAATGGGATCAAGGCGGGTATCAGCGCGTTACGGACAGCAGTTGGCTGAAGACACGGACGCCCTTAAGAGGGCCGCTGCCGAAAAGGCCCTCGAGCTGGTGCGCGATGGGATGCTACTGGGCCTGGGCAGCGGCACCACGGTGCGCTACTTCACCGAGGGCGTCGGCCGCCTCGTGGCGGACGGGATGCGCGTGAGGGGCGTGCCCACGTCACGAGAGACGGCCGAGCTCGCGGCGGCCAACGGGATTCCGATCGTCACGGAGCTCGTCGGCGACATCGACCTCGCGGTGGACGGCGCGGATGAGGTTGACCGCGATCTGAACTTGATCAAAGGCCGAGGAGGCGCGCTGTTCCGGGAGAAGATCGTCGCCGCCGCATCGAAGCGATTCGTGGTGGTCGTGGACGAATCGAAGCTCGTCAAAGAGCTGGGCGCCGGTGTGCTGCCGGTCGAGGTGCTGCCATTTCTGTGGCGGACGACGGCCGACAGGTTGATCGCGCTGGGGGCGTCGCTGACGGTGCGAGGTGGGGAGGAGGCGCCCTATGTGACCGACAACGGCAACCTGATCCTCGACCTGGGTTTCGAGGGCGGCATCGCCGATCCGCAGGCCATGGCGACATCGGTCAAGGTCACGATCGGCGTGGTCGAGCATGGGCTCTTCGTCGGGATGACCGACTCCTGCATAGTTGCCGGCGCTGACGGCCCGCGCATGCTGGGCCGCTCGGGGGGTGCTGGGTAGACCTGAGGATCCGGGCTGTGGCTCTGGCTGCATTCTGTGTGCTCACGGCCTGCAGCGGCGGTGGAGCGACTGGCGCCGCGTCGCCCGCGCGGTCCTCTCCGTCGTCACCGAGCATTGCCTCGCCGTCGACCACGCTCAATCCCGCCCCGGCGGACGAGCCGTTGACGACCCGCCTCAACTGCGGTCGGCCGGTCACCGCAACACACGGCCTGGCGCTCTACTCCCTTCCCATCTCGCCGCCGATGCTCGAGGTCCTCGACATCTCCAATCCTTTGAAGCCGGCGCTGCTCTGCACGCTCGGCCCGGCGCAGGGCGGTCACTTCGACCAGGTGCACAACCAGCTGCTTTTCTTCATCGGCGATCAGATGGGAATGGCTGACCTCACCTCAGGCACCGTGGTCCAGACGCAGCGTCTGCCCGTGTCCGCCTTTCAGGGCGCATTCAGCCGAGATGGCGCCACGTTTGCTTATCGCTCCAGCGATGCCGCCGGTTCCATCAGCACGCACCTGAACAGCGGCGGGTACGATCGCACGCTCTACACGCAAGAGCCGATTGGAGGCCACGGGGGCCCCGCAGCCGGTCAGGGTCCTGTGAACGAGCTCGAATTCTCGCCGGATGGAGCTGAGCTGCTCGACTACGACACCTTCAGACCCCCGTCCGGGCCTGACAAATTCTTGGTGTACCGGATCGCTGGCATCCTCGGCACCTACGCACCTCCAGACAGTTTTCTGATCTTTCATGCGAATGGCGCGCACGCCGGCGCCTGGTCGTCATCCGGCACCACGCTGTATCTCTTCATCTCGCGCGCTCCGGAGCTCATCGGTGACGTCGACAGCCTCGACGGGGCGGGGAGAACGCAAACGGTGGCCTCCGGCCTGAACGGTTTCTACTGGCCGCGAACGGTGCCGGGAGGAAAGAGCATCGTCTACGACGCTTATGTCCAGCGGCCTGGAGATTCGTGCGGCGGGCTCCCGCATCTGTGGCGTCTCGAGCCGGACACACGCGCAACAGCGCAGCTTTCGACTGCCATCAGCTCGGAGGCAGTCTTCGTAAGTCAGACCGTTTTATGGTCGAACGATGAGATGCCGACACAATGTGGACCGGGCGGCGAAAGCGCTCCCCATGGAGTGATCGTCGCCCATGACCTCAGGACCGGCAGCGACGCCCGAGTCGATATGACGGCGACCGTTCCTGGAATAGGTGGCGCCAGTCTGCCGCCGCCCGACACTCTTTGGGTGGTGGACGTCTTGCTTTGAACGAAGAAGGCTCAATGCAGCGCCGCCACTAGACTTTTCCCCCGAGGACGGGTGGCCGAGTCCGGTCGAAGGCGCAGCACTGGAAATGCTGTACAGCCGCAAGGCTGTCTTGGGTTCAAATCCCAACCCGTCCGCCAATCACGAAGTCATCACTCGAGCATGACCGGGACTTTCGAGCGGCCGTCAGGGTAGAAGAACCCACTTAGGGGCGGCGCTTACGGCCCTGTGATGTCAGACTCCGGGGTCGCTCGCGAAGCCGCCCCCGGGCGATCAAATACACGACGAGCATCGCCATCCCGCCACCGCCGCAATCCTGACCTGGCTGCTGATAATTGACTTCCAAATGCGTACGCTGTTGGTCGCCTCGGTGGATTCTCGGGCACTGCCACCCAAGGCATCCTCCAGGCGGGCGTCAACAACGTCTACATCCGCTAACGGCAGGTAGTCCATGGAGCAACGCATCAGTCTCGTCACGCTTGGGGTGCGTGACCTTGCCCGAGCTCGTGCCTTCTACGAAGCGCTCGGGTGGCGCGGTGCCCAGCAGCCGGACAATGAAGTGGCCTTCTACCAGGCCGGCGGCATGGTGTTCGGGTTATGGGCCGCGCTCGGCGGCCACGGCGCTCCAGGAGTCGAGCTGGCTCACAACGTGCGCTCGCCCAGCGAGGTTGACGCCGTGCTCGCCGCCGCAGAGCGCGCCGGCGGAACTATCGCTCGTCCGGCCGCCCGCGCCGATTGGGGTGGCTACACAGGCGCTTTCGTGGACCCTGAGGGCTATGTGTGGGAGATAGCTCACAACCCGGACTGGGCGATCGGGGACGACGGGTCGGTGCGGCTCCCTTAGTTCGATCCGCGCGCCGGAGCCCGGGTCATTTGCCCGATTGACGCCCTGAACGAACCATCGAACGATGATGGCGTCGTATCACTGCGACTCGACATGCGCAGTCCCTCGTGAAATTCCCTCCCGCCACCGCACGAGCGCCGCGACCCGGTGCTGTCGCAACGCGTCAGGAAAGCCGCAACAAGCGCTGGCTGGCGGGGCCAACGGCGGCCTTCATCATCACCATGGTCGTGGCTGCCTTCCTGCTCGCGGTCTTGCACCGCAGCCCGCCGATTACTCACGTACCCGGCCCCCCTTCCTGGCGGGCCACCGCAGGTGACTTCGCAACGCCGGACTGGTTTTCAACGCTGCCGCTCAAGTGCCTGGCGGGCATAGGTATGGGAGTCGCGGGAACACCTGCGCTTGCGTATGTCAGCGCCGTACGGACCGGCTCTCGGGCCGACCAGGACCTGGTGACGATTCAGTTTGCCGGCGAGCGCCCTGCCGAGACCAGCGTCAGCGCCCAGATCGGCGCCACGTTCACCGTGGGAGCCGCCGGCAAGCCGATCACGCTGGAGGGCAAATACGGCGCCCTGGTGACGATGCAAACAGCTGACGGTCACAGCCATTACTCCGGGCCATCTGATATCAAGACGGGCGATCGCCTCGTGCTCGAGCTGCGCAAGGTGAGGGACGACAGCGGGGTGATGCAGTGGGCGATCGGTCTGTCCCAGGTTCCGTGCTTCCGAACCGCCTACCTGGACCATCCCACGAGGCTGGTCATCGACTTCCTGCCAGGTTCGAGCTAGTCCGAGCTTCGCACCGAGGCGCCGGCCGCGTCCGCCTCGAGCTCCGGCAGGTCCGAATGCGGCTCGCCTGGCTGCAGCGGGTGCTTCCAGGCAATGGCATGGTGTTCGGCAAGGGCAGCCTGGCGGCAGCGGTCGCAGCACCAGGTTCGATCGGAGGGGCCCAAAGAATTGAGTAGCCGGTTGAGTCGGCTCACGTCATCTCCAACGCTCGACGAGGCCATTCCGCTCGCCCCTGAGAGGAGGGTTAAACTCGATTCGAAATGGCCGAGGCAGACCGGGTCGGGATAACGCCCAAGAGCTGGACGACTCAGCTTCACCACGGGGTGATGCACCTGGGCAAGCGCTGGTACGTGGTCAGCGCTGAGCTGAACGAAGCCGGCCGCGCCGAAGGCGTTCGGCTGGACGGCCCTTACGCAGATCGGGCAGCCGCCGAAGCGCAGGTTGACCGCCAACAGCGCGCGCAGGGGTAGGTCGCGTTGCCCAGCCCGGCTGGTGCACAAAATCGCGACTGAGAGTTATCTTTGGCCAGGGGTAGGTGGTGCGCGCAGAGCTTGAAGATCCGGGGCCGGCCGTGGCCTCGAGCGAGGCCGGCTCGGCCGGTGCCGAATCCGTGGCCGAGCTGCCACCTTCAGCTAGAGAGTCCCGGGAGCTTCCTGCGCCGGACTTTCTAGGCGCTTCGGAGTCAGCGTTCGATCGCACCCAAAAAAGACGCCGCCCAAATCGCTGGCTGCTCATCGCGCTCGGCGTCCTCATGGCGCTCCTGGCCGTCGATGGGGCGGGCATCGCGGCCAACACCGCACTTTCGAGCCTCTACAGCCCCCAGCGCGCGGTCGCGGACTATTTCGCGGCTCAAAGCAGGGGCTCGGTGAGCGGAATGATGTCGAACGCAACCTTCCTGCAAGGCTCCGACCCGGCGTTCTTCAGCAGCTCCGCGGTCACGGCGATGATGGCGCTGCCGCAGAACCGTGACGTGAAGGACATCCGCATTATCTCGACGCATTCGACCGACTACTCAACGGAGACGGTCAACGTTTCGATGATGTGGGGAGGCACTCCTCGCCGTCAGGCCTACACGGTGCGCAAGGACAATTCGCGGGTTCACGAGCTCATCTATCACTCGTGGCGCGTTGACATCCCCTTCGCGACCGTCCAGCTGGCCTTACCCAACCAGCCCGGCCCGATCGCGGTGGACAACATCAACACCGCCTCCCCCGACCCAGACACGGTCCAGGTGATCCAGGGCTACCACGAGGTCACGATGAGCGCCAGCTTCGCGTACGACACGAGCTCACGACTGGTCGATGCCGTCGGCTACCCAGGCATGGCATCGTTCAAGTCCACGGTCGGATCGATTGCGACCTACCACGCGTCCAAATCGGGCGATGACTCGTGCTTGGACCACACATATAGCGCGAGGTCCGGCTACTACTGGACGTGGGAGCTGCCCGGCTATGGCCATGTCGAAGGAACCACATACCGGTACGCGCTCGCAGGTGATCCAACAGTCGGCATGATCCTGACAGTCACGACTCAGCCGGGCATCGTGGACGCAATTGGTACGTGCGCGTCAACGCTCACCATCAATGGAAGGGCCTACAAGTTCCGGGGAGGCTGGACGGCGAAGCTCACATGGTCCAGCGGCGACTTCACAGCTGAGTTGAGCGACTACTGCTTCGACACCAGGGATGACTCGGGGACGGGGACCGTTTGACCTGAGGGGGCCGAGGAAAGCCTAGGCGCCGAGCCAGCCGAAATGGCTTGGTCCTGCAACCAAACCCGGGTCCGCCGCATCGAACAGGCAGACGATGATGTCCGCACTTATGGAGTCGAGGCCCACGGCGATGCAGCGCGCCACCCAGGGTGACGCGGATTCGTTCGCGATCGTCCTCGACCCGCTGCTCAATCCCGCCTATAGGCTGGCTGCCGTGATGCTCTCGGACCGGATGGCGGCCGAGGACGCGGTCCAGGAAGCAGCCCTCAAGGCGTGGCGGAACCTAGGCCAGCTGCGGGGGGACGAGAGCTCGCTCCGAGCCTGGTTTCTGTCCATCGTCGCCAACGAGTGCCGGATGACTCGGCGCCGCCGCTGGTGGTCGGTCGTGAAGCTCGCCGACGTCGAATCGGACAGTACACGCCCCGACTTGAGCCAGGAGGCTTCATCCGACCTGCGAAGAGCCATCGCACGACTGAGCCCGAATGAGCGCCTTCCGCTCGTCCTCTACTTCTACCTCGACCTACCGCTGGACGAGGTCGCGCGCACTCTGCGCGTGTCGCCTGCGGCCGCCAAGTCGCGAATCTATCGGGCCGCGCGGCGTCTCCGTTCCGACCTGACCCTCGAGGAGGTGTCCTGACATGACCCGCGACAGCTTCCGCCGCGAAATCAACCGAGAGTTCGACGCGATGAGCGGGGCGCCGAGCCCGGCGCTGTCCGCCCGCGTGCGGGCGGCGCTGGCAGAGAACCGGCCGGCACGGATTGGACCACCTGTGTGGATGGCGGGCATGGCCGCGGCGCTGATCGCGCTGATCATCGTCGGCGTCCTGGTGGCGTCGAACCTAAATCGACACCAGACCGGAATCGCCCCGGGCACCATCCCCAGCCCTAGCCCTAGCCCGAGCGTTGTCGCCACCGTCACGCCGAGCGTGAGTCCGTCAGGGCAGGCGTCGCCGACATCGCCGGCCGGGGCCTACGACTGCAACAGCTCGGCCACCAGCTCCACCGGAGCGCCGCAGACAGCGTTCATCGCCGCGGTGCGCACCGGCACTCACAGCGGCTACGACCAGGTGACGATCGAGTTCAGCACCGCACGGCCAGCCGATGTCAATTTCGAGCCTCAGTCCAGCGCCACGTTCACCGGAGCTCCGAGCGGGCAGTCGATCACCCTGGCCGGCCAGGACGGCATCCTGATCACGATCCAGGGCGCCGACGGCCACACCCAGTACACGGGGCCCACCGACTTCAAGACGAACTACTCGGAGCTCAAGGAGCTCCGGCAGGTCCAGGATTTCGAAGGCACCGTCCAGTGGGCGCTCGGGCTTGCCCACAATGGCTGCTACGCCTACAGCTTTCTGAGCAACCCGACCCGGCTGGTGATCTACATCAAGCAGTAGCCAAACCCCCTGCCTCCACCCTCGTTACATTTGTGCGGACCGACCGAACAGCTCAAGGAGTCCGCAATGTCGAGCCTCGCCTTCGATCCGGAAGAAACCACGCAGTGGGAGAAAACCCACCCACGCACCATCTCGCCTGAGAAATGGAAGCAATTCGAAGGCTATGCCGCTGAGATGTTCTCAGCTTTCGGGATGGACCTTGACACACCCGGCACCAAAGCCACGCCCACACGCTTCGTGCGGGCGCTCTTCGACGCCACCAATGGATATGAGGGCGACCCCAAGCTGCTCACCGCGTTCCCAACCGAGTGTCGCGGCGGCCCGGACTGCAGCATCGCGCAGGTGATCGAAGGACCGATCGAATTCTTTTCACTCTGCGAACACCACGCCCTGCCTTTTCACGGGCACGCGTACATCGGCTACATCGCGCACGAGGAGATCATCGGCATCTCCAAGCTCACCAGGCTCGTCCGTGTTTTCGCGCGGCGCTTCACGGTCCAGGAACGGGTTGGTGTCGAGATCGCCGATGAGCTGGTCCGCCTGCTGCGGCCGCACGGCGTCGCAGTGCACCTCAACGCGATGCACCTCTGCACGCAGATGCGCGGAGTGCGCGAAGCTCACTCGCGCACGTTGACATCGTTCTGGCGCGGGAACTACGAGAAGGACCCTCAGCTTCGGACCGAGTTCCTCCAGGCCGCAACCGCCCACAGCGAGCACTGAGCTCCGACTACGTGCTGGAGCCCTTCGAGGTCCTCTTCGAAGCGGACCTTCCCGCATACGCGGTGCCCGACGAGCTGTCCCGCCTGTACGGGCGGCTCGGATTCGCTGACCGCGTTGTCTATTCGAACTTCGTGTCGTCCCTGGACGGGGTGGTGGCGTTGGGGTCGGGGTTTTCAGCCGGTTCCGTGATCAGCGGCAAGTTCGAGCCGGATCGGTTCCTGATGGCTTTGTTGCGGGCATGTGCGGATGCGGTCGTCATCGGCGCCGGCACCATGCGGGCGACGCCCGGCCACCTCTGGACGCCGGCTCATGTGTATCCCGACCTGGCCTCGTCGTTCTCGGCTTTGAGAGAAACACTCGGGCGCGCACTCCAACCGCGCCTGGTGGTGCTCACCGCGGAGGGGGATCTGGACGTCAATCATCCGGCGGTGCAGAAGGGCGCCACCATTTTGACCACACAGCAAGGAGCTGAGCGAATCGGGGGCAGGCAGCCAGCTTCTTGCGATGTGGTCATCCTCGGCCGCGGGAGGCAGTTCAAGATCGCGCGCGCCTTCGATGAGCTGGAGACGAGGGGATTCAGAGTCATCCTCACCGAGGGCGGCCCGCACCTGATCGGCGAGCTGATCGCCAACCACCTGCTGGACGAGGCGTTCCTTACGCTCTCGCCGGTGATCGCCGGGCGAGGCAAAACGCGCCGGTTGGGGATGGTGGAGGGTGTGGATTTGCTGCCCTTGGTGCCCGTGTGGAGCCGGCTGGTCAGCGTCCGGCGGCAGTTGGATTACCTGTTCTTGCGCTACGCGCTGCCGCCCGCCTGACCGTCGAGCGCTCGCGCACGCAGCGCGCGCTTGGTGCCGTCCTGCGCCTCGAGGAGCGCGCGACGCATCGGACCCGGTAGGTCACGCTGGAGGTACTGGTCGACGAGCTGCACGACCTCAGGCGTGATGATCATCATCGGATACATCGACCTCACGAACATCAGCGCTTCGTCGATATCGTGCGACTCCCAGAACGGCAGCAGCGTGCCGAAGTACGGTTGCACATAGGCATCGAGGAGCAGCTCCTGGTCCGGTCGATGGAAGCCCGCCGCGATCGCCCGCTTGGTCGCCAGGGACAGGCGCTCGTCGGCCGTTACGGCTTCCCACGCCTGCTCTTTCGCTTCCTTCAGCGGGTGCGCCGCGCTAGCTGCCGCCGCCTCGCGCCTTCCCATATCGGTGGGATCGCGCTCGAGCTCGTCGGCGATCACCTCCGGCCCGGCGGCCCCGATCGTCGCCAGCGCGTTCACCGCCTCCCATCGAACGGCGAAATCGATGATCAGGCCGTCCGGCTTGGTGCTGCCGTCGAGCAGGCCGGCCACCCACGCCACATCCGCAGGCTCACGCGCAGCATCGATGAAGGTGAGCGTCCAGTGCAGCTGGAGATCGCTCCCTGGAGCGATTCGCGACAGCCTATCGAATGCCGTTCGGGCGAGGGACTCGCGCAGCGAGGCACGGTGTGAAGGGTCTGCGTACCTGTCGAAGGCCGCGAAGACTCGAAAGATCAGGGGTTGGAACACTGCGGGATCCGCCTCGACGTCGATACATCGCAGCGATGTCCCGACATAGTCGCCGGCCCGCAGCTCGGCGTTGCGAACCATGTCCCAGAGGTCACCCCACAGCAGCGCACGGGCCAGGTCGTCGTTCAGGGCCATACGGCTGCGGTTGACGGTCTCCAGCGAACGCTCGTCGAGCTTGACCCTGGCGTACGCGAGGTCGGCATCGTTCACGAGCACGAGGTCCGGGACTCTCTGAGAGGCCAGCTGGGGGATCACCGTGCGTTCGCCTTCGACGTCGAGCTCCTCTGCATGGCGTCGCTCGAGCCCGCCGCCGTTGAGGTCGAAGAGCCCCACGCGCAGCCGGTGGGGCCTGAGGATCGGGTGCATCTCGGGCGCGGTCTGCACGATGGCGGCCGATTTGATGTGTCCGTCCTCGACCTCCAGCTCCGCCGCAAGCGTGTTCAAGCCTGCCTCCTCGAGCCACACCCGAGCCCAATCTTTGAGGTCGCGTCCCGACGCCTCCTCCAGCGCAGCGAGAAAGTCAGCCAGCGTGGCGTTGGAGTAGGCGTGGCGCTCGAGGTATGTGTGCACGCCCTTGAAAAACGTCTCGCTGCCCAACAGAGCGGCGAGCTGCTTCAAGACCGCACCGCCCTTGTTGTATGTGATCGCGTCAAAGTTCAGGTGGACTGAGTCGACATCGGGGATGTCGGCGACGATGGGGTGGGTCGTGGGGAGCTCGTCGTGAGCCCGGGCTGCAACCTTGACCTCGGCTGCGAACCACGTCCATGCGCTCTTGAACCGTGTCGCCTCGGCGCTGGCGAGGCTGCCCATGTAAGTCGCGAAGCTCTCATTCAGCCAGAGGTCGTCGAACCATTTCATCGTGACCAGGTCGCCGAACCACATGTGCGCCATCTCGTGCAGGATCGTGTCGGCGCGCTTCTGGCGTGCGGCCTGAGACACACGCGACCTGAAGAGGTACCGCTCGTTGAAAGTCACGCATCCAGGGTTCTCCATGGCACCGGCGGAAAACTCGGGCACGAAGAGCTGGTCGTACTTCCCGAACATGTAGGGAATTCCGTAACGGGACTCGAAATAGTCAAGGCCGGCGCGGGTGATCTCGAACATCTCGTCGGGGTCCAGGTAGTTTGCGAGCGACTGCCGGCAGTAGATGGCGAGCGGGATGTTGCCATGCTGTTGGTGCACCGAGTGGTAGTGGCCCGCGACCAGCGCCGCCAGGTAAGTCGAGATCAGTTTCGTGGTGGGGAACTGCCAGACCCCTGCGTCCTTGTTGACACCAGACGTGTTCGACGCCACGGTCCAGTCGGCGGGCGCTTTCAACTCCAATGCCAGCGTTCCCTTGATGTCGGGCTGGTCGAAGCACGCGAACACCCGGTGCGCGTCGTTGCTCTCGAAGTGGCTGTGCAGGTAGGTCCGTTCGTCCAGGGGATCCTCGAAGCGATGAAGTCCGGTGCCATCGTGCATGTATTTCGCGATGGCGGTTATCTCGAGGACGTTGCGCTTTTCGAGGTCGCCGAGGACGATGCGGCCGCCGTCGAACGCGCCTGAAGGAAGCACCTGCCCGTTGAGCTCCATGTGCTCGACCGTGGGGCCGATGAATTCGATGAAAGTGGACGCGCCGGGCCGCGCGTCGAAGGTCACTTCGGTGCGGGAGGCGAACGTCTCCGCGCCGCGGTCGAGGTCCAGCCGCACGACGTAGCGCGGCGCTGACACCAGCGCAGCCCGCGTTCTCGCCTCCTCGCGGGTGAGGTTGTTCTTGGTGATCTTGGTGGTTATCTGTTGACTTTAGGTCAGGAGCAGGATTCAGCGCCGAGGAGGATGGGCGCGGATGCGGCGACCGCCGGAGTCGTGCTCACGGCCACGAGAGCTGCGGACTTGGCCGATGGCAGCGTCACGTTCTCGAAACCGGGATCGGCCCGAACGAAGGGCGTAGGTGGAGTGAAGTGCCTGCCGGGCAGGTCGGTCGTGGTCCCTTTGCAGCGGTCGAAGAACTTGAGGGTATAGCCCAGCTCGCCTCCTTGGGGCGGCGAGTATTTCATTTCCACGTCGACCCGGCAGCTTGTGAGCGTGCACGTGGCATCGGGCAAGAACTCCACGCTGGTCACGGGCGGATTCGCGGATGGCGCGTAGGTAGGCACGGCTTGGAGCCCCACGGCGGATGGGCTCGCGCTGGCCTTGGGCGAAACCTTCGGTGAGGTCTTGGGTGACGTGGTCGCGATGTTGTTCTTCGTCGAGCCGCGGTTGGAGAGAACGATGGCCCCGACACTGCCGAGCAGCAAGATCACCACGATGGCGATGATCGCGGGCACCAGCCATGGCGGCCGCTCTGTAGCCTGATCGCGGGTCGGCCGGCGGGGAGCCGGGGGTTTGCGGGCAGGCGTCGGAGGCGGGACCGTAATGGGAGCCGGCGCGCTCGTGGCCGTCGTGGAAGAAGGGCTTGGCGCCAGATACGAGGGTGCGGCCGGAGGTGTGTCTGAAGGTGCGGCCGGAGGTGTGTACGAGGGCGCGGCCGGAGGCGGCGCGGCTGCGGGCGGTGGCGTTGGCTTGGGGGGTGCCGGAGTCTCCGCCGGCGCGACATCTGCCGTCGGCGTCCAGACGGGGGTCGGGATCGCGGTCCAGCTGGGCTTTGCTTCCGCGGAAGGTTCGGGTTTCGAAGGCATGGGTAGAGGGGCCGCGGGCGTCGGCGCTACGGCCTCGCTCGGCGCCGGGGCCGGCGGGAACGTATCCCAGGTCGAGCTCGGCGATGGCTTCGGTGCCGCCGGAGCCACGGGCGCGGTCGGAGGCGTGGCAGCCGAAGGGGGAGAAGGCACCGTGTCCCAGGTCTCCAGGCCAGGCTGAGCCGCCGCGGCCGCCGGCTTGGCATCCCAGGTCGGCACTGGCGTGGCCACCGAGGGCGGCGCGACCGGCGGAAAAGTCTCTGCCGCGCGTGGAGGCGGCTCATAGGAGGCCGGCGCGGACGGCGGCGGCTCGTTACGTGGTGGAGGCACGAATGGAGGAGGCACCGGCGGCCCCGGGGGAGGCGGATATGTCTCTGTCGACCGCGCCGGCGGCTCGTATGACGCCGAAGGACGCTTCGGTGCCTCATCGGGCGGCGGGGGCGTGTACGTCGACGTCGTTTGGGTCTGCTGGGGCGCGGACGGCCGGGGAGCCGGCTCTGGCGGGAAGGTGTCCTTGGGCAGGTATGGCGTTATCGAGGGCATCTCGCGGCCGCCGGCGCGCAGCGCGAGCTCGGACTGCGCGGCGGTCATGCGGTCGGGGGCCAGCAGTGCCGACGCCATCTCTCGTAGTGCGCCCTGGGCGCGATCCGCGGCCGGCCCCATCGCGCCGCTCGCCATCGAGCGCATGGTCACTACGAGGCCGGGCGGGATTGTGGGCGGAGCCGGCGCGCCGGCTGGGTCGACTCCGAACGCGGCGCAGATCGCCATGCCACACGAGCGGACGTCGGCGCGGAGGTCGCTCTGTGAAGGTGCGCCCCGCACGGCGGCAGCTGGATGGCCGCTCAGACGCACTTCGCCGTTGCCGGTCACCCGGATCGCCGCGGCTCCGAAGCCGCCCATCGCTATGCCCGACTCATGAAGGGCGGCGACGCCGGAAAGGACGGCTGCACCGAGCGCAGCGGCGGCCGGCGGTGTCAAGGGTCCACGGGAGAGGATCGTGCCGAGCGGCGTGCCCTCGTTCGGCTCGACCGCGACCCAGATTCCGTTGGGGTCCGTACCCCATGCGAGGACGGGCGCAAGCGAGGGATGGCGGTGCTCGGTCAGCCGCTGGATGCGGGGCACGGCAGCCGCTGCTTCGGTCGCCGGCGCGCTGATCTCGTGGACCACGGCAGGCTTGCCGTTCTTGAGGACGGCCTTCCAGCCCTGGCCGGCGCCAGGCGCTACGAGTTCGATCAGCTTCGGTTTGGGTTCGCTCTCCGGCATATCGGGTGCATGGTACCCTTGCTGCCCATGGCTTATGTCATCGTTCAGCCGTGTGTAGGGGTCAAAGATGCCTCTTGTGTCGAGGTCTGCCCCGTGGATTGCATTCACACCGACGACGCCGCGACCATGTATTTCATCGACCCGGATGAGTGCATCGACTGCGGCGCCTGCGTTGATCCGTGCCCTGTCGACGCCATCTTTCCCGAGGACGAAGTCCCTGAGCAGTGGCGCGAGTACATCAAGATCAACGCCGACTATTTCAAGAATCGTCAGTAATCTCGTAGGCCACTCTTAAGGCTTGGCGAGGCACGCGGTCACCCTCGTTCCTGGTGACGGGGTTGGCCCCGAAATCTGCGATGCGGCTGTGCGCGTGATCGAAGCCACCGGGGTGGAGTTCGATTGGGATGTTCAGCAGGCTGGCGAGGCCGCGATCAAAGACTTCGGGACTCCGCTTCCGGAACCTGTGCTCGCCTCGATCCGCAAGAACAAGGTCGCATTGAAAGGACCGATCACGACGCCGATCGGTTCTGGATTTCGCAGCGTTAACGTGGCCCTCCGCCAAGAGCTCGACCTCTACGCGCTCGTGCGCCCGGTCAAGGCCTACAAAGGGGCGCGCAACCTCCGCGACGACCTCGACTTCGTGATCGTGCGTGAGAACACCGAGGACATCTACGCGGGCATCGAGTTCGAGCAGGGCACGGCCGACGCCAAGCACCTGATCGACGAGATCTCCGGGCTCGCCAAGAAGAAGATCCGTCCCGACAGCGGGCTGTCGATCAAGCCGATCTCGATCAGCGGGTCAGAGCGGATCGTGCAGTTCGCTTTCGACTACGCGCGTAAGAACAAGCGCCGCAAGGTCACCGCCGTGCACAAGGCGAACATCATGAAACACACCGACGGGCTGTTTCTGTCGGTGGCGCGCAAGGTGGCCGAGCGCAACCCCGACATCGAGTTCGAAGATCGGATCGTCGACAACATGTGCATGCAGCTTGTCTTGAGGCCGAGGGAATACGACGTCCTTTGCTGCCCGAACCTCTACGGCGACATCATCTCCGACCTCGGCGCCGGCATGATCGGCGGGTTGGGCCTGGCGCCCGGCGCGAACATCGGCACCAACGGAGCCGTCTTCGAGGCGACCCATGGCAGCGCGCCTAAGTACAAAGGGCTCAACAAGGTCAACCCCATGGCGGTGATGCTTTCGGGCGTGTTGATGCTCCGCCACCTCAATGAGGCGGCCGCGGCCGACGCCCTGGAGACCGCGATCGCCGACGTGATCGCCCTGGGCAAGAGCGTCACCTACGACTTGAAGGAGATGCGTGACGACCCCACTTCGGTGGGCACGAGCCAGGTCGCGGACGCAGTGGTGGCGCAGCTCAAAGCGGGTGCGTGACGAATCGGATGACCTGAGGCGGTTGCGCCGCCTCTGGGACGAACACATCCATCGGCCCTTCCCCGAAACGAGCGCCGACCCACGGTCCCAGGAGGTTGCGCTCTACGCCTCGTGGCTCGGCAGCATGGTCGAGGTGGCCTTGCGCCGGGGCGCCCTCGACCCTCTGCACGCCGATATGCTCGAGATCCGCCGGGCGGAGGGCAACCGCGACCTCTTTCGGGCGAGCGCAGAGCTGGGCGATCCAGTACGCTCGTACGTCGCTCGGTTGATCGCCATCGAAGACATCCTGGTCAGCGTCCCCGTCGACCGATGAGGTGCGCCACCGCCCTCCTGGCGGCCGGCCTCCTTGCCGCGGCATGCTCGAACGGCGCTCAGCCGGTGGCGGGTACGATTCCGGTCGCCGCGGCTCCGATCGTCGGGCCCGCGCTCGATCGCGGTGACCAGCCCTCATTCGCATACCGAACCGGCCAGCCTCCGGTCCTCAGCCTGCAGGAGCTGTTCCACCCCACCTACAACCTGCCCATAGATCCTTCGAAGGTGCGCACGATGATCGTGACCGGCGACATCATTCCCGCGCGCGGGGTGGCTTACTTCGCCGCCGTGAAGCACGACTACCTGTGGCCTTTCCGGCCGACGGCCGATTTCACCAAGAACGCGGACATCACGTACGTCAACCTCGAGGCGCCCCTGGTCTCAGGGTGCCCAGTCAGCGCCGCCTCCAGCTTCACCTTCTGCGGCGACCCGCGGTTCGTGAACGGCCTCACGCTGATGGGCGCCAAGGTCGTCAACCTGGCCAACAACCACCTCACGAACTACGGTCCGGCCGGCGTCGCCGCCACCGACAAGCTCTTGAACGATCACGGGATTCTGACGAGCGGCCTGGGTCCGGTCGCAGTTATCGACGTTCGCGGCATCAAGTTCGGGTTCATCGGTTTCAACGGCGTCGGCCGCGCGATCGACAAGACCGCGCTGAAGGCTGGCATTGCGCGTGCGCGGCAGCTGGCGGACATCGTCGTGGTCCAGTTCCACTGGGGCAAGGAGTACGAGCGCCAGCCCATGGCCGATCGCGGCGTGCCGACGCCCGACGATCCGGTGGCGATCGGCCACGACTCCATCGACTGGGGCGCAGACATCGTGATCGGCAACCACCCCCACTGGTACCAGGGCATCGAGATCTATCACGGAAAGCTCATCACGTACGCCCACGGGAATTTCGTCTTCGACCAGATGTGGTCGGAGGAGACCCGCGAGGGCGTGATCGGCACCTACACCTTCTATGGCACCCAGCTCGTCGCCGCGTCGTGGAAGGCGGTGCGCATCTACGACTACGGGCAGCCAGTGTTCATGAACGCCAAGGACTCGGCGACGGCGTACACCACGATGGAAGCCGCCAGCGATCAGCTCGCGAAGCGCCTCGGCGAACCGATGACGACTCCTGTCCCCGCGATGCCGGCGCCACCGAAGTACGCGCCCGAGCACGCGCCTTGATGCGCTGACTCCGCACGGGAGAGGGGCGTCGGCCGTATAGAATCCTCGCAACTTAAACCAGGGGGTCCCACCGTCCCAGCTCACGTCTCAGCAACCGACCTGCATCGCATACGCGGCCGACGGAGGCGTCGGCGCGATCGAGTCGTCTTCTTCGCCACCATCTCGCTGCTCTTGAGCGCCGGTGTGACCAGCGGCTTCGTCCTCGCGAACCGCCCCGCCGGCGTGGTCTTCACGGCTCAACACACCAACACCGGCGCCGATGCCGTGACTCCGGTTCCGACGAACTTCGATCACTTCGATTTCTCGAATCTCTGGCTCGCGCTCAAGCCGCAGCCAGCGCTTCCGATTCACGGCCATGCCGCCTATCTTGTGGACCTGGACACGCGCCAGGTGATGTGGGCGCGCGATCCGGACACACCGCGCGCGCCGGCCAGTCTCACCAAGCTGGTGACGGCGATGGTTGCGGTCGACGATGCAGCATCGCTGGACAGGACCGTCGTCATTGCCAAGGAGGCGCCCCAGGTGGTTCCAAGCCTCATGGGCATCTCCGCGGGTGAGCGCCTCACGGTGCGCGAGCTGATCGAGGGGCTGTTTCTCGACTCAGGCAACGATGCGGCTGAAGCACTGGCGCGGGGCATCGTGCCGCGCGACCGCTTCATCCGGCAGATGAACCAGAAAGCCAAGAGCATCGGCTTGACCGCGAGCCACTTCGTCACGCCAAGCGGGCTCGATGCGCCTGGACATGTGATGTCGGCGCACGACCTTGCCCACGTTGCTGCGTATCTCGACGAGTACTATCCCGCACTGGCTGCGATTGCAAGCGCCAAGGAGTTCGCGATCTCCGCCACCGCGGACCACAAGGCTTTTTATCCACACAACTTGAATCCGCTGCTGTGGAGCTATCCCGGAGCCACAGGCTTGAAGACAGGTCTCACGGACAACGCCGGCGGCTGCATCGTGGCTACCGCCACGCGGGATGGAAGGCACCTGATCGCGGTGGTCATGAACGCCACCATGCACTCGGCCGCGGACGCCACCGTGCTCCTCAACTATGGCTTCAGCGTCGCCCCAAGGCTGCCCATCCCGCCGTGGCCCCAGCCGACTCCGTGACGGCGAGCATTTAGACTTCCCGAAGTGATCCGGCTTGTGGGCCTGAGCGCCCAGGAGGTGCTCGACTCGCGGGGGAATCCCACCGTGTCGGTCACCGCGCGCACGGAGTCCGGGACCGCCACCGCGATCGTTCCGTCCGGTGCATCCACCGGCAAGCACGAAGCCATCGAGCTTCGTGACGGGGATCCCGACCGCTACGGCGGCAAGGGCGTCCTGAAAGCGGTCAGCAATGTCGAGAAGACGATCGCCAACCTCCTCGTCGGTATGGACATCTCGGACCAGTCGGCCATCGACGCCGCCTTGATCGGCCTCGATGGCACGATCGACAAGTCGCGATTGGGTGCCAACGCCATCCTTGGCGTGTCGCTGGCCGTCGCACGCGCGGCAGCGCAGGCGAAGGACGAGCCGCTATATCGATACCTCGGCGGCGCGCAGGCGCACCTGCTGCCCCTTCCGATGGCGAATATCCTCAACGGCGGCGCCCACGCCGACACGTCGGTCGACCTTCAGGAGTTCATGGTCTGCCCGGTCGGGGCTCCGTCGTTTGCCGATGCGCTGCGGGCGACCTCAGAGGTTTACCACGAGCTGAAGCGGGTTCTGAAGTCTCAGAATCTCGTCACCGCGGTGGGCGACGAGGGAGGATTCGCTCCGGACCTGCCATCCAACGAGGATGCCCTCAAGCTCATCGTCGAGGCGATCAGCCAGGCGGGCTACAAACCGGGTGAGCAGATCGCGCTCGCGCTCGACGTTGCGGCAAGCGAGCTGTACGCGGACGGCGCCTATAAGCTGGCGGGCGAGGGCCTGGCCCTCAATGCGATGCAGCTCGTCAGCCTGTACGAGAAATGGATCGAGCGCTACCCGATCATCAGCATCGAAGACGGCATGGCCGAAGATGACTGGGACGGCTGGAAGCTGCTGACCGAGAAGCTCGGAGGCAAGGTCCAGCTGGTCGGAGACGACCTCTTCGTGACCAACGTCACGCGGCTGGAGAAAGGGATCGAGATGAGCGTCGCCAACTCGATCCTGATCAAGGTGAACCAGATCGGCACGTTGACCGAGACGCTGCACGCCATCGACACCGCCCGCACCGCGGGTTACTCGGCCGTCATCTCGCATCGGTCGGGCGAGACCGAGGACACGACCATCGCCGACCTTGCGGTTGCGACAGGCGTGGGCATGATCAAGACCGGCGCCTGCGCCCGATCGGAGCGCGTCGCCAAGTACAACCGGCTGCTCGCGATCGAGCGCGAGCTGGGGGCCGGCGCGTACTACGCCCAGGCTTCGAGCCTGCCGTGAAGCAGGCATCGCGGACGGTGCATGCCGGCCGCGAACTTGTTGCCCGGAGCCCGCTCGCGCCGGACTTGAGCCCCGCGGCCGTCCACGTCTACACGGACCTCGAGGACTACGACGCGGTTGCGCGCGGCGAACGGCCGGGTCATTACTACGGCCGCAACTCGAACAGCAATCGGGCGATGCTGGAACGGGCGGTCGCCGATCTCGAGGGTGGGGAGGAGGGCGTTGCCACCGCGTCGGGGATGGCCGCCCTGTACGTGGCGATGCTGGCACTCGCGCCGAAGCCGGTCACGATCGTCGCCACGCGCGAGCTCTACGGCGGCACGCTCGCATTGATTCGCCAGGATCTCGAGCCCGCCGGTTACGAAGCGAACTTCATCGACATGACGGACCTCGATGCGGTTAGGCGGGGGATGGACGGAGCCGGTCTCGCACTTGTCGAAACCATCACCAACCCCTTGTGCCGCGTGCCGGACGTCGAGGTCATCGCGGCCGTGGCACGCGATCGCGGTGTGCCGCTGCTGGTCGACAACACGTTTGCTTCGCCGATCCTGTTTCGCCCACTCGAGGTCGGCGCCACCGCGGTGATGCACAGTGCCACCAAATACATCGGCGGTCATTCGGACCTCATCGCAGGAGTAGTGGTGGGAACGGCTGAGGCGATGTCTGCCGCCCGTGCGCGATCCGTGCGCACGGGCAGCACTCTTGGGCCTTTCGAAGCCTGGCTCGCGCTTCGCGGCCTGAGAACCCTCGAAGTACGCATGCGCCGCCATAGCGACAACGCCATCGCCGTGGCGCGGGCGTTGCAGGGGATGCCAGGCGTGGCGCGCGTCCATCATCCGTGGCTGCCGGGCTCCGTGTCGCACGACGTGGCGCACAGGCTCATGCCGGAAGGGACGGGCGGAATGCTCGCCTTCGACCTGAACGGGGGTCGTGAAGCCGTGCAGCGCATGCTCTCGCGGTTCCAGATGGTCAGGTTCGCGGCCAGCCTCGGAGGCATCGAGACCACCGTCTCGTATCCGGAGATAACCTCGCATCGAGCACTGAGTCCGCAGGAAAGAGCTGAGCTTGGCGTGGGATCTGGGACCGTACGGGTGTCGGTCGGTATCGAAGCCGCTGAGGATATCGTCGCCGACTTCGCCCACGCGCTTTCTGAATAGTTGTCGGCATACACGCTCCTGCAGCTGGTCGAGGTGCTTGCCTTCAGCATCGTGCTGCTGTTCGGCGTGCTGGTCCGCTCGCCGTCCATCGCCATCCTCGGCGGGGGTTTCCTGATCGGCAAAGCCGTCCTCAACATCCTCGCGCCGGAAGGCGGGAGCGTGTACCGCCGTTCGCTGATCGGGTATGCGCTCGGCGGTGTCTTTGTCGTCGTCGGCATCCTCGCCGCCCACTTCCTTACCTGACCGCGGAATCGATCGCCCGAAGCCCCCGGTTCCTATCCTTGATCCAATGCCGCAGAAAACGGTGAGCCCCGGAATCCTCGGCTTGATCGGCAACACGCCGCTGCTGCGCGTGAGGCTCTTCGAGCGCGAGTATCCAGGGCTCGAGGTGTACGCCAAGGCCGAGTGGTTCAACCCTGGCGGCTCGGTCAAAGACCGCGCTGCGCTCTCCATGATCGAAGACGGAGAGAGGAGCGGGGCGCTGACGCGCCACAAGACCATCATCGACTCCACCTCTGGCAACACTGGGATCGCATATTCGATGGTCGGCGCGGCCAAGGGTTATCGCGTCAAGCTCATCATGCCGAGCAACGTCAGCACGGAGCGAAAGGCGCTGGTCACCGCCTACGGCGCTGAGATCGTGTACAGCGACGCGTTGGAGGGGTCGGACGGGGCCATCACGCTCGTGCGCGAGATCGTCGCCAAGGATCCGGATCTCTATTTCTATCCCGACCAGTACTCGAATCCTGCCAACGTTCGCGCCCATTACGAGGGCACCGCCGTGGAGATCCTTGCCCAGACATCGGGACACATCACGCATTTCGTCGCGGGGCTCGGCACCACTGGCACGTTCGTCGGCACGTCGCGCCGCCTGAAGGAGCACGACGCTTCCATTCGCACCATCGCCGTCCAGCCCGAAGATTCGTTCCACGGCCTCGAGGGCTTGAAGCACCTGCCGACGGCGATCGTTCCGAGGATCTGGGACCCCAGCGTCGCCGATGAGATCTGGGGCAGCCCGACCGAGCCCGCTTACGACCTCGCCCGCGCGGTCGCGCGGACGGAGGGACTTCTGGTCGGGCACTCGAGCGGCGCGGCGCTGTGGGCGGTGCGCCGCCTGGCGGAGACCGTCCGCGAGGGCGTGGTGGTCACCGTGTTCCCCGACTCCGGGGACCGCTACCTCTCGACCGGTCTATACGGTCAGCGGTGAAGATTCTTCGTCCCGCGTTCGAAGCCATCGAGGCGCACGGCTCCGAGGGCTATCCCAACGAGATCTGCGGGATCATGATTGGGCCGCCGGCTGAACACACCGTGACGCAGGTTCGCCGCGCGCGGAACATCATCGTCGAGCGATCGCGCGATCGTTACGAGATCGATCCACTCGATCACATCCGTATCCAGCGCGAGGCTGATGAGGCCGGGCTCGACATCGTCGGCTACTACCACAGCCATCCAGATCACCCTGCCCGCGCCTCCGTGTTCGACACCGAGCGCGCGTGGGCCGGTTTTGTGTACATCATCGTTTCTGTCGAGAAGGGCAAGGCCGTCGACGCGAATGCGTTCGTCGCCGACGTCGACGGCGGTCCGTTTCATGGCGAGCCACTGGAGATCGTCTGAAACGACCTGGCAGCGCCTTCGGATTGCTCTCCTAGGCCATCAATTCCTTGACGAGGGGAGTGCTGAATCGCGGCAGGACGCGCCTGGTTTCGCCCAGCCAGGCGCGCAGCCTATCCGCCTCTCGATCGATAGCAGCCCTTGCGTCCTTGCCGACGTCCTCCAGCAGGCGGATGACGATCTCGCCGTCTCGTCTCTGAGCCCAACCTCCGACCACGCGGCAGTCCCACCAAATGGTCGGCCCGGCGTTGCCGTTGCGGTCGAACAACGCGGCGCGATGCTCGCCCAGGTACCAGTCGCGGCCGACCCAGCCCATCACGGTTGGATCAAGTCCGGGCAGCAATGCAGCGAATGGCTCGGGCCGGCGGGTGGGGCCAAGGTCCCCGCTCAGTGCGATGCCGGTCGCGTCGCCGAGGTCAACCTCCACCGGCTTGATGTCGGTCAGGGCCCGCCGGACCTCACCAAGCGTCCACCCGGTCCACCAGCGCACGTCCTCGACAGTGGCCGGGCCGAACCTTTTGAGCCATGCCCGCACGAGCTCGACCTGGGCCTCGTGGATGGTCCAGGCGCGCATCGGTTTGCCCAACCAGGTCTCCGTCGTCGACCACGACCATTGGGTGCTGAGCCAGCCGCCGCGCGGGCGCCCGCGCATCAAGCGGCCGTCAACCGCGAGCAGGCGAAGCACGAACGGGCCGAGGCCGACGGTGGCCTCGTTCCTGCTCCCAGCGGCCACCACCAGCTTCTGCTGGAGGAGTGGTACGTCTGCCGACACCTGCGTCGCGCTGGCGGTGCCGCGTGCCGCGACCGCCTCGAAGGTCGATTCCTCGAGCTGCCTCAGCCATGCCGCCGCGTCCTTGGCCATCCCGGCCTTCTCGATCCACTGCTGCAGCCGCGTTCGTTGCACCTTGCCGACCGAGCGCGAGCAGGCCGCAAGGGCGATCGCCGCCAGGTCGGGCGGAAGGACGAACGCCGTTCTGCGCATGACCAGGACGCGTACGAGCGATCGTTCGTCATAAAGCTCGCGTTCGATGCCGGCCACGTCAGCGTTCTTCATCCGCGCCCAGGCGGAGACGAAGACCGTGGCCGGGTCGGTGCTGTGCAGCCCGACCAGGTCGCGGGCGACCTGAGTGGCGGTGGCGGCGCGGTTTCCTGGCGCCAGGTGGTGGCGCCGGGCCAGGCGCGCACGTCGCTCTTCGGCGGGGAACTTTCGCAATCGTTCTAATGCTCTCGAAAAGGACTGGGACAAGGGAGTTGGGATCAGGCGTGGAGACTCAAGGTTTGCCTTGGAGTACGCCGCCGGGTGGGGCCAAGCGTTTTTCCGATGAAATTTTACTTGACCTACAAACAGATGTTCGTATAATGTGAAGCATGGAAGGTGGGGAGGGGGCACTTGCACTCCAGACCGGCGCCGAGATGCTCGACTATCTCGTCCGTCGCCGGGTCCAGATGGACCAGGACGAGCTGGAGTGGTCGGTGGTCGCGGACCAGATTCGCCCAGACCGACGAGTACGACCAGTGGGGCTTCAACAGCCCCATCGCCTGCCTGAAGGCGATGTGCCACATGCGCGGTGGAGCCGCCGCCGACCGGGTCTGTGTCGGCGAGGAACTGGAGCACCTGGACAGCAGCGCCAAGGCACTTGCAGCCGGCGAGATCGGGTTTCTCCACCTCGCCCTGATTGCGCGGACCTCAGTCGCCTGCGGCGAGAAGTTCGACGAGGCCAGGCTGCTGCGCCACGCACGCAAGGAGAGCCTGGTCAAGTTCGAGCACACCTGCACGCATGCCAAGCATGCCGCCGATCCCGAGGGCGTCGTCGATGAG
>VBGM01000174.1 GCA_005880855.1 Chloroflexota bacterium | reverse complement strand
CCATGCCTTTCCCGCCATCGCCAACTTCATGCAGAGGCGAGAGACCGACTGGACCGCACAGGATCAGGCGATGTTCCTGGCCACCAAGCAGCTCACCGACCTCGCACCGCCGGCTGTCAAGCGCAACTTCTTTCACGCGATGCGTGCTCCGTACGGATTGACCGGAGTCAACGCGGGACAGGTCGACGCGGTGCATGACAAGACGCTCGAGAACGTCCGCAACCAGCTCAGCGTGCGGGTGGAAGGCCAGACCGACATCGTTACCATCGGCGTGCCTTACCTGGGGCCTTACAACGTCAACGCACCGATGAACCCGGTGCTGGTCGTGTGCATGGGCGCTGGCTATCTGTTCAACTTCTACCGCAACAAGCCTGTCCTCAGGAAGGGTGGCGTGCTCATCCTGACGCACCCGTGCCGTTACGAGTTCGACGCAGTCCAGCATCCGAGCTATATCGACTTCTACGACGAGGTGCTGGCTGACACCACCGATCCATTCGAGATCGAGAAAAAGTACGAGCTGCGCTTTGCCGAAGACCCGTGGTTCCGGCAGCTGTATCGCAAGTCAAACGCCTACCACGGCGCCCACCCTTTTTATGCGTTCTACTGGGCAGCTCACGCGATGGAGCACGCGGGCGACATCATCATCGTCGGAGGCGAGCGCGATGTCGTCCACCGCCTAGGTTTCAAATGCGCGACAACTCTCGAGGATGCATTTGAGATGGCGGAGCAGACCGTCGGGCGTCATCCGAGCGTGACTCACCTTCGGATGCCACCCATCATGTTGTGCGACGTCGAGTGAGTCATGAGGACGTTCCTCGTGGGCCTGGTGCTGATGTGCTCTTGCGCGCCGGTATCGAGCGTGGTGTCGCACCCCGCGCCGGCCACCGCCAAGACCGTCGTCCTCCAGGGGGGCGACATTCCTGACATGCGTAAGTGCCCGCAAAGTGATCCGTGGGCGGCCCTCATGCTGCAAGGGGAGCCGGAGATGCTGCCGGCCGGTTTTGCGACCTGGTCGGACCTGAAGGCGGCGGGCGCAACCGAGGGATGGTTGTCTCTCTACGCGGACAGCGAGCCCGAATGCCCGCTTCTGCTTGGATCCGCCGCGCCGACGGGGAGGCTCGTCTACACAGCGGTCATCAAGTTCAAGAGCTCGTCGGCCGCCGGGGCGAGCTTCGCGTCCGGGTCGCACACATTCCCCGTGGCTCCCGACTTCGCCGGTCGATTCGCGGCCGCGGGCGGCATCGTGACAAAGGGCGCGAGCACGGGGTTTGGTGACAACTCGGCCGTGGCCACGATCTCGAATCGAGGCGTCCCCATGTACGTGGCCTTCTGGCAGAACAAGAGCTTCGACGCGGTCGTGTACGCGGACAACATCTCCGCTTCGGAAGCCACCGCGGCGGTCAATCGCATGAACGGCAGGATCCACTGACATGCCCTGGTACGCAGGCGATCGCGGCCTTGTCCAGCTCGCGAGCACGGTGCGCGGCATTGCCGATGACGTCCAGCGTGTGAGGCGGGGGTGGCGCTGGGACACGCCCCGCCCGCGCACATGGCCGCAGCAGGGCGCGGTGGTGCCCGCTGAACCCAGCGACCTTGGTTGGGCGCGCCAGGAACCTGTGCGCACCTTGCGCTGGCTGATCCAGCACGCACTGCTGCTCCCGTTCACCGAAGCGATGGCGCATCCGAAGGTCGAAGGACGCGAATGGGTGACCGAGCTCGAACGCCCGGTGATATTCGCGGCCAACCATTCCAGCCACGCCGACACATCGCTAATCCTTCACGCGCTGTCCGACCGCGCACGTGATCGCACCGTCGTCGCCGCGGCGGCGGACTACTGGTTCAAGCGGCCGCTGCTGGGCAACCTGGTCAGTCTGTTTCTCAACACGTTTCCGTTTTCGCGCACCGGGGGTGCGCAGGCCCAGCTCAACGCGTCGAGCAGGCTCTTGAAATCCGGCTGGAACCTGGTCCTGTTTCCCGAGGGCAGCCGCTCTCCCGATGGCCGCATCCAGGAGTTCAAGCCCGGCGTCGGCCACCTTGCCAATGAGACCGGAACGCCGGTGGTGCCCATGCATATCCGCGGCGCCCACCAGATCATGCCGAGGGGCCAGAAGCTGCCGCTTCCTGGCCGAGTGCGTGTGCGGATCGGGAAGCCCATGGCGCCCCAGCCCAAGGAGGGCTCGCGGGATTTCACCGCCCGGGTGGAAAAGGCAGTTCGCGCGCTGGCACAAGAGCCGGCGCAGCCTGAGCTCCAGGGCGGTTGGATCGAGCGGTGGCGGGCGCTGAAGCCGCGCGAGCCGGAGTACAGCGACTAGAGAATCTCGATCGAGAACACCGGGTGGTCCGGTGCGATGCGCCGCAACTCCTCCTCGGGTGAATCCGCGCTGACGCCGCCGAAGAAGATGCCGACCTCAGCCTTCCACCGCTTGAGGTATGCGCGCAGGATGGGGATTTTCTGATCGTCGGGAATCTCGTGCGCTCGAAATCGCTCGACCCGCTTGCCGAGCATGAGCTCACCTTCGCCGGCCTCACGAAGATTGCGCACCCACTGCGTCAGGCCGCGAGGCGCGACCAGGTATTGCTTGCCGTCGTAGGTCAGAAGGTTGACCGGCGCGCTGCGCCACTCGCCTGACTTGCGTCCTCGAACGCGAAGCACGCGCGAGCCCCACACGCTGATGCCCGCTCGCGTCATCGCCGCCACCGCGGGGTTGAAGATGTTGCTGGTGAACCAGCCGGGCTTGCGGTAGTAGGCCACGGACAATAATTTTGAGGATCCAAACCTTTTCCGGCCCGAAATCGCGGTGACGGGTACGGATTTCGGGCCAAAGCCGCTGACGCCCGAGGCGGTCTGGCTTTCCCAGACCGCCATCACATCGATATACGGAATGGCGCAGGCACCGGTTGGCACGAGGGGGAATCTAGGCGGGCGTCACTGGCGACCTACGATAGGGGGCCGTGACTTACTCCATCGTCGCCCGCGACAAGGAAACCGGCGAATTCGGAGTCGCGGTGCAGTCGCATTACTTTCAGGTGAGCCCGGCGGTGCCGTGGGCAATCGCCGGGGTTGGCGCCGTGGCGACGCAATCGCAGGTCAACGTCGCTTATGGACCGCTCGGCCTCGAGCTCCTGCTGGCGGGCTACACGGCAGAGCAAGCGCTCACCGCGCTGACGGCGGGCGATCCGATCGCCGAGGTCCGCCAGTGCGCGATAGTCGACGCCAACGGCCGCGTGGCCGCCCACACCGGCGCCAAGTGCATCCCCGCCGCAGGCCATCAGCTCGGCGATGGGTTCAGCTGTCAGGCCAACCTCATGGAGAAGGACACGGTGTGGGCCGCCATGGCCGACGCGTATCTATCGTCTGACGCGCCGCTCGCGGAGCGGATGATGGCCGCCCTCGAAGCCGCCGAGGCCGAAGGCGGCGACATCCGCGGCAAGCAGTCGGCGGCGATGCTGGTCGTGACCGGCGCGCCAACGGGACGATTCTGGGAGGACCGGACCATCGACCTCCGAGTCGAGGATGCCCCCGAGCCGCTCACCGAGCTGCGCCGCCTGCTCCGCATCAAGCGTGCGTACATGGCCCTCGGTGACGCTGACCGCATCACGGAGACGGGGGGCGACAAGAGCAAGGCGATGTCGATTGCGGAGGACGCGATCCGCCTCGCGCCTGAGATGGTTGAGATCCGGTTCTGGACCGGCCTCGAGATGGCCATCAATGGAGACGTCGACCGCGGCTGCGAGCTGCTTGCTGAATGCGTTCGCACCAAGGGCGAGCGATGGTTAGAGACGCTGCGCCGTCTTGCGCTGGTCGGCCGCGTTCCGAAAGACCTTCTCCCCGTGATCGAGGCGCGACTCGCCGCCGCAGTTCACGGCAAGTAGACTTCACGAGTCTTGGGAAAGTTCAAGAGTCAGCGCAGGGGTCCGCGGCGCCCTGAAAAGGCACGCAAGCCCGAGAAAGACGACGGCGGCCAAAAAGAGCAGGCGGTCGTGATGGACGCCGTCGTTTCGCAGGCGCTGCCCAACGCGATGTTCGAGGTCGAGCTCGAAGGCGGCCACAAGCTCATCGCGTACGCGGCCGGCCGAATGCGCCGCTACTTCATCCGCATCACGCCGGGGGACAGGATTCGAGTCGAGCTGTCGCCCTACGACCTGACGCGCGGCCGCATCGTCTACCGCTACCGGGAGTGAGCCCGAGTCTCATAGAAGCGGTCGGCGCCGCCAGGGTCTTCGATCTCGAGCAGCCGCGCTATGCCGGCGCGCCGTCGCACCCCGCCCACGCCCCTGGCTTCAACTATTTCCTGCATCGGCACCACGCGCGCGGCGCGCCCGAGGCGCGCACGAGCGCATCCGGCCTCGTGGTCATGCCCGAGCACTCTGGCACGCACATCGACGCTCTGGCGCACCAGGCCGAGAACATGATCCTTCACGGCGGCGTGCATGTCGACTCCGGTGTGCAGACATCGGCCGGCTTCAGGGTCCACGGCATCGACACGCTCGCGCCGCTCGTGGGCCGCGGGGTGCTGCTGGACGTCGCTCGAACGCAGCTGCTGCCGGCCGACCATGCGATCACGCGCCAGGAGCTGGAGCAAGCCGCAAGCGTCGAGGGGGTGGACCTAAGGGCCGGCGACGTCGTGCTGGTGAGAACCGGTTACGGCGCGCTCTGGACAGAGGGGCCTCAGTACCTGCACGCCGCCGGCGTGAGCGCGGGCGGCTCGCGATGGCTAATCGACCGCGGCGTGCGGGCGGTCGGCGCCGACAACATCGCCTGGGACGTCATCGGCCCGCCCGATCCAGAGCTCGGCGTGACGTTACCCGGTCACATGCTCCTGCTGGTGCGGGCGGGGATCCCGATCATCGAGAACCTCAACCTCGAGGAGCTCGCCGAGGCGCGCGTGCACGAGTTCGGCTTCGTATGCCTCCCGCTCAAGATGCGTGGCGCCACCGGCTCGCCCGTCCCGGCCGGCGCGTTCTTACCTTCAGGTTGGGTGAGACCAAGGCGACCGTCATCGCGCTCATCGCAATCAGCGCTCTGGGCGCATGCTCGAGTGGGCCCTTCACCATGTCGGTGGAGCGCACACGCATGGAGCTATCAGCGCTCTCACCGGCAGCGCGTCCGCTCGCTGTCGACCTCACCGAGAGGGTGCTCGACGTACCGCTCTTCCACCAGGCCCACAGACTGAGCTGCGAGGCGGCGGCTCTAAGGATGGCGCTTGCTTACAGGGGCATCGCAACCGGCGAGCTCGCCCTCATCTCGTACATGGGCGACGACCTGCGTCCCGCACGTCTCGACTCGCGCGGCCGCCTCGTCACGTGGGGCGATCCGATCGCTGCGTATGTTGGCAATCCCGACGGTCGCATCACCTCGTATACGGGGTACGGCGTTTACTACGAGCCGGTCGCGCGGGCGGCACGAAAAGCGGGCGCGACCGTAATCGCGAGTGGATCAGGCCTCTACGGCACGGCCATCGCTCCGGCTGAGGTATACAGGGCGATCCTCCAGGGCCATCCGGTCGTGGCCTGGATCAGCAACACCTACCATGCGGTGCCGCTCGCCAAGTACGTCGCCTACGACGGCGCGACTGTCCGCTACACGCTCACCGAGCATGCCGTGACGCTGATCGGCGTCCGGCCCGACGCCGTGCTGATCAACGACCCATGGTTCGGCCAGGGATGGCACCCGAAAGCACAGTTCGAGTCGGCCTACCGAACGTTCGCCGAGATGGCGGTGGTGCTGGGCTAGCGGCGACCCACCGTCTGGAAGCAGTCGAGGCAGTAGACCGGCCGGGCCCCGGTGGGCACGAACGGCACCTGCGTCTGCTTGCCGCAGTTGGAGCAGATCACGTCGTGCATGACCCGCGCCCTTCCGTTGCCCTCGGTCGAGCGGCGCGCAGCGCGACACTCCGGGCACCGGCGAGGCTCGTTCTGGAGCCCGCGCGTTTGATAGAACTCCTGCTCCCCGGCTGTGAAGATGAAATCACGCCCACAGTCACGACACTGCAACGTCCTGTCCGAGAAACTCACCGTCTGGCCTCCATATGAAAGTCGCTCAGAGGCCCGGACGAAGTTGACCGGTCTACCCCCTCTAGCGTTGCGGGGGCGATTTTAACGCGGTTGCCGGCAAATTGGAGCCGGGTCGTTTGCCCTAGGCGGGCACCCGCTCGCGCTCCTCGGCTGCGTCATCCTCGGGCACGAGCTCGCCAAAGGCTTGGGTCGGGGCGCTGCTCAACGGCACTTCCTTGAGGAAGACGGTCGAGATGAGGGCGGCGATCAGGACCAGCCCGGCGAACAGGTAGATGTCGTGCAGGGTGTCCGACAGGGCCAGACGGATGGCGTTCGCCACCGCCGGCGGCAGGTGGGAAAGCGCGCCCGGCTGCAGGATGGAATTGGCCCCTCCCGAAGGCAGGTGCACCTGCGCCGGGAGGTGCAACGCGGCGACCCTGGTGTTGAGGTAGCCCGGGAGCCGATTCGCGAGCACCGCGCCCAGGATGGAGCTGCCGACGGTGCCGCCGAGGTTGCGCCAGAACTGGATCTGGCTCGAGGCGACGCCCATGTGCTTGCGCGGGAGGGCCACCTGGACGGCGGTCAAGTAGAGGGGGAATGTCGTCCCGAGGCCAAGCCCGACCACGATCAGGGCCGCCACGACTCGCCATTCCGGCGTGGTTGGCGAGATGAGGGACAGCAGGTACATCCCCACGATCATCA
>VBGM01000173.1:1722-9093 GCA_005880855.1 Chloroflexota bacterium | reverse complement strand
AGCCGAACTACCGAAAAGGCGTGCTCGCGCGGTATGCGCTGCTCGTAGGTTCGGCTTCTGAGGGTGCGATTCTGAAGCCCTAACGACGCAACCTTCTGGCCACGCCGCCGTTTACATCCATTGATTTGACCTCGATAGGCCGCGGGGCCTAAAGTGCGCGTGGTTTTGCCCACTTCCAAGCAAACGCTGCGGCATTTCGTCTTGGCTTTGGTGTGCGGCCTGGTGCCGCTCATACCTGCGGCGCCCGTGCAGGCTGCGAGCTCGCCTCCAGCCGCTCAAGCTCCTGCCGCTACGGCTATGCCTTCGGAGAGCGCGGTGCTGCAGAAGTTCAGGGACAGCGGTCCTCCCGTGATGGAGCGGACGGCCAAGTTCGAAGCCACGGCCCCGCGTACATACGCCGCGTCGAGCCTGAGCAATCGCCAGATCGCGCAGGTGGCGAGCAACCCCCGCCTCTTCCGCGAGGTCTTCGGCTTCGCGTTCGCGAGCAGCCTCGGAGATCCCTCGATCGGGTATCCGTCGTGGAACTTCGCGCTTCTTTCGACCGTCGCGTACTTCGGCATTCACGTGGACTGGACTGGCGACTTCAGCGGCGGCTCCGCGCTGAACACGTGGAACGACCCCAACGGGCCGGTGCCCGGGTTCATCCAGACCGCTCATGCGAACGGGACGAAGGTCGTGCTGACGATCGCGATGTTCGACTCCACCAACGGCACGCCCAACATGTGCTCCGCCCTGCAGCGAAGCGCGCTGACGATCCAGCGCACGGTCGCGCAGGTCCAGGCCAAGGGCATCGACGGCGTCAACGTCGACTACGAGAGCAACAACACCCAGTGCACCGACCCCAGCACGCACGCAGTGCAGTCGTCGCAAACGATGTTCACGGCGTTCGTGAGGGACCTGCGCGCCGCGCTGCCCGCCGGCTCGTACCTGACTGTGGACACGTACTCGGGCTCGGCCGGCTTCCGGGACGGCAGCGGCAACTACCTCGGCTTCTTCAACATCGCGGCGCTGGCGACTTACGCGGACGCGTTCTTCGTGATGGCCTACGACATGGAGTACGCCAACTGGGACTCGCCGCCGCTCAGCTGCCCGAGCTTCTGCATCGGCCCGACGGCGCCGCTCTCGACGTATCTCTTCAACGACAGCAGAGCCTCGTCCGAGTACCGCGCGGTGGTGCCTGGGTCGAAGATCATCATGGGCATCCCCTACTACGGCCGCAAGGAGTGTGTCGGCGGCTACACGCCGAGCAATGCGCCCGAGAACGCGGTGGGGAGCACGACGCCGGTGGCCGACGGCTACGGCGATGCCTCGACCGAGCAGGGATATGTCAACAACTCCGACTACCACACGCATCGCGACTCGCGCGACACGGCCGGGGCGACTCGGTGGGACACGTTCACGAGCTCGACCGCCGGCTGCACGCGTGAGCTTTACTGGGACGACGCCACCTCGCTCGGCAACAAGTACAACCTCGTCATCCGCGACGGCCTGCGGGGAGCGGGAATCTTCGCGCTCAACTACGGCGGCGGCGCGCCCGAGCTGTGGAACCTGATCAACCTCAAGTTCGGCCAGTGCTCGCAGGCGGCCATCTCGGCTGACAAGACCTCGCCGCAGATACCGGGCACTGGGATCACGTTCACAGGCACCGCCCTGTGTGCGGGCACGGGCCAGTACGAGTTCTTCCTCCAGGCACCGGGTGGCGGCGGCTGGACCTTGATGCGGCCGTACTCTGGCGCCAACACGTGGACGTGGACGCCGGCGTCATCTGCCGCCCTGGGGACGTATTCGATTCAGGTCGCTGCCAAGAACCTGGGGGCTGCGGCCAGCTACGACACGATCGCAACGATGTCGTTCCGGCTCGCCCGGTGCTCCACGCCGACACTGGCAACGGATCATTCGTCGCCGCAACTGCCGGGTACCGCGATCACGTTCACCGCCACCGGCAATTGCCAGGGCACGCCCGAGTACCAGTTCTCCGAGACCACCCCGAACGGGACGAAGACGGTCGCGGCGTACAGCACCACCGCTACGCTGCCCTGGGACACCACAGGCAATCCATATGGCGCGTACGTCTTCGCAGTCGACGTCCGGGTCAAGGGTGTCTCGACCTCCGCCGAGGCATCGCAGTCGATGACGTTCCTGCTGACTTCCTGCATCGGCGCGGCCCTGACCACCGACAAGTCTTCGCCCCAGCCGACCGGCACGCAGATCGGCCTCAGTGGCAGCGCCTCCTGCGTGGGGACGCCGCAGTACCGGTTCATGATCCAGCCGCCGGGCGGCGCCATGTCTGTGGTCCAGCCCTTCGGTACGGCGAGCACTCATTCGTGGAGTGCGAGCGGCGCGGGCGGAACCTACATGCTCGAGGTCGACGCCAAGGGCGCCGGCGCCCTCGACGGCACGATGGACAGCGCGCAGCTTTCGTTCGACCTGACAGCGTGCTCCGCGGTGACGCTGGCCACCAGCCCCGCCTCGCCGCAGGTGCCGGGCACGTCGATCGTGCTCACCGGGAGCGCGACATGTCCGGGCTCGGCCCAGTACCGATTCTCGATCGCCAGGCCGAATGCCCCACTGAGCATCGCCCAGGACTACAGCAGCGCGAACAGCTTCAGCTGGAACACCGGCGGGCTTGCGCTTGGCGACTACAAGCTCGAGGTCGAGGTTCGGAACGCCGGCGCGATCGCGGTCGCGGAGGCGAGCGCGAGCGTGACCTACACGCTCGCCAATCCGGCGTGCACGACGCCGACGCTGACATCCGATCTGCCCTCTCCACAGGGCGCGAGCACGTTGATCACCTTCTCCGCGCACACGACCACGTGTCCGTCGCCGCTCTACAAGTTCTGGGTGCAGACCCCGGACCTGACGTGGACGGTGATGCAGGACTTCAGCACGGTGAGCACCTGGAAGTACCAGCCGCCCGGGCCTCCGGGCAACTATCGAATCGAGGTCGACGTGCGCGATTCCACTCGACCGGTCACGTACGACCAGTACTCGGTCATGGCTTACACGATCAAGGCGTGCACCGGACCCGGCCTGAGCCCGAGTGTCCCATCGCCGCAAGGGTCCGGGACGCAGGTCACGTTCACTGGCTCGGCAGGCACGTCGTTCTGCCCCAACCCTCTGTACGAGTTCTGGGTCCAGGCGCCCGGCTCTTCGTGGGCAGTGGCGCAGGCGTACTCCACCAGCACCACCTTCAACTGGAACACCAGCGGCAAGGCCGCGGGCGCGTACCACGTCTCGTTGTGGGTCCGCGATGCAAGCAGCAAGGGGATGGCGTGCGGCAGCCTGGGCTGCAACGACAGCTTCGTCCCCGGCATCACATACGTGCTGACCGTGGCGCCCTGCACGTCGGTGACGGCGTCCGCGTCTCCGGCCTCATCGCAGATCGCGGGCTCCGCGGTCACTTTCACGGGCGTCGCCTCAGGCTGCCCCAACCCCCTCTACCAGTTCTGGGTCCTCACGCCCGGCTCGAGCACCTGGACGGTGGCGCAGGCGTACTCCAGCAATGCGACCTACAGCTGGAGCACGACCGGCGCCGCGCTTGGCGCCTATCGCTTCTCGGTCTGGGTCCGTGACGCCAGCAGCCTCGGCACCGCGGGCAACAGCCTCGGCCGCTACGACGCATTCGCCCCCGGCTTCGTTTACACGCTGAGGTCCGCGGCCTGCACGTCGGTGACCGCGTCGACGGCGCCGGCATCGCCGCAGGCGGTGGGCACGACGATCACCATCACCGGCGTCGCGTCAGGCTGCCCCAGCCCGCTCTATCAGTTCTGGATACTGGCGCCGGGCGCGAGCACTTGGACGATCGCCCAGCCCTACTCCACCAACGCCACGTTCAACTGGACCACGTCTGGCAAGGCCGCCGGCGCCTATCGCTTCTCGGTATGGGCTCGCGACGCCAGCAGCGCGGGCGCCGTCAGCAGCAGCCTGGGCAGGTGGGATGCGTTCGTCCCCGGCACGTCCTACACGCTGACCAGCACGCCCTGCACCGGGCTGACCGCATCCGCGTCGCCGGCGTCGCCTTCGACCCACGGCACCGCGGTCACCATCACCGGGGTCGCCTCCGGCTGCCCCAACCCGATGTATCAGTTCTGGATGCTGGCTCCAGGGTCGAGCACGTGGACGATTGCGCAGCCCTACTCGACCAGCGCCACCTTCAACTGGGATACGTCAGCGCTGCCGGCCGGGACCTACCGCTTCTCGGTCTGGGTCCGCGACGCCAGCAGCACCGGGACGATCAGCAGCAGCCTCGGCACCTGCGACGCGTTCGTGGGCGGCACCGCATACATCCTGACCTAGTGCTTGTTCTGCTCCAGGATGTCGCCGACGGCCTCGATCACGTCCGCTACATCACCGTCTGAGAACTTCGGGCTCAGGGGTAGCGACACCAGGCGCTGGTAGGCGCCGTACGCGATCGGAAACTGGTCCGGGGTGAAGCCGTACTTGTCGCGGTAGTACGGATGGATGTGGATCGGGATGAAGTGGACCGATGAGCCGATGTTCCGCTGCCTCAGCTCGGCGATGAATCGGGATCGGTTGATGGTGAGGCGGTCGAGGTTGAGGCGGATCGCGTAGACGTGGCAGGCGCTCTCGACATCGTTTCTCTGCACCGGTCTCTCTAATCCGGCCATTCCCGCCAACCCCTCGTCGTACTGGTCGACGATCTCACGCCGCCGCCTCTGCATCTGCGGCAATCGCGCGAGCTGGTGGATGCCGATGGCGGCCTGGACGTCCGGCATGTTGTATTTGAACCCCGGCAGCTCCACCTCGTAGAACCAGGAACCTTCTTCCGTGTAGCGCTGATGCGCGTCGCGGCTCATCCCGTGCAGCGACCACTTGCGGGCCTGGTCGATCAAGTGCTGCGGGCCGGTCAGCATCCCGCCTTCGCCGGTGGCGAGGTTCTTGTTGGCGTAGAACGAGAACGCGACCAGGTTGGTGACGTCATCGCCCGCGGGCGCCCCTATCATCCGGCCGCGATAAGACGCCGGCAGCGCGTGCGCCGCATCTTCGATCACGGCCAGCCGGTGCCGTCGCGCGATGTCGAGGATGGCATCCATCTCGCAAGGGTGCCCGTAGAGATGGACGGGCATGATGGCCTTGATCGTCGGATCGGCCTTCACAGCAGCCTCGATTGCTCGATCACGTGGATGGTCGACGCGAACGTCATCGGGGTGCTGATCACCTTGTCACCGGGTCCGATCCCAAGCACGGCCAGCGCGATGTGCAGCGCGCCGGTGCACGAGTTGAGCGCCAGCGCCGCTTCGGCGCCGATGAAGTCGCGGAACTCCGACTGGAAGCGGTCCACGCGCGGCCCCGTGGTGATCCAGCCCGAGCGCAGCGCCTTGACGACCTCCTCGATCTCCTCCTCTCCGATGAGAGGCGGCGAGAAGCTGAGAAACTCAGACCTCACTTGACAGCTGGAAGCCAGGATGCGCGGCGAGCTTCGTAGGCGCCAATCGAGCGGTCGTGGCGCTCGATCAGGCTGATCTCGTCGAGGCCGTTGATCAAGCAGTCGCGATAGAACGGGTCGATCGCGAATTCGTAGGTGAACCCATCGCCCCGCACCTCCTGCGCTTCGAGGTCGATTGTCACCACGGCCGCCGGATCCTCCAGGGCCAGATCCATCACGTGGCGGACCTGGCTCTCGGGCAGCGTCACCGCGAGCAGGCCGGTCTTGTAGCAGTTGGCGCGGAAGATGTCGGCGAAGCTCGACGCGATGATCGCCCGGTAGCCGGCGTCGCGAATCGCCCACGGCGCGTGCTCGCGCGAAGATCCGCAGCCGAAATTGGCGCCGGTGACGAGAACGGACGCGCCCGCGTGGACCGGCCGGTCGAGCACGAAGTCGCCCTCCCGGCGCCAGTCATAGAAGAGGAAGGGACCGTAGCCGCTGCGCTCGATTCGCTTCAGGAACTGCTTGGGGATGATCTGGTCGGTGTCGACGTCGGCGCGGTCCAGCGGCGCCATGCGGCCGGTGACCTTCTTTACGGGCTCCGCCATTACATGAGCTCCCGGACGTCGACCAGGTGGCCGGTGACGGCGGCAGCCGCGGCCATCGGCGGGCTCATCAGGTGCGTGCGCCCGCCGGCGCCCTGGCGGCCCTCGAAGTTGCGGTTGCTCGTCGACGCGCAGCGCTCGCCGGGCGCAAGGATGTCCGGGTTCATGCCCAAACACATCGAGCACCCAGCGTTCCGCCACTCGAATCCCGCGGCCTTGAAAACTGCGTCGAGGCCTTCGTCCTCGGCGGCGCGCTTCACCGTCGTCGACCCGGGGACGACCATCGCGCGCACCTTCGGGTGCACATGCTTGCCGGCGATGACACGCGCCGCGGCGCGCAGGTCCTCGATGCGCGCATTGGTGCACGACCCGATGAAGACCCTGTCGATGGCGATGTCCGCCAGCGCGACTCCCGGACGCAGGTCCATGTACTTGAGAGCGCGCGCGTCGGTGTCGGAACGCGGCTCGGGGACCCGACCTGTCACCGGCGCGACCTGGCCGGGGTTGGTGCCCCAGGTCACATGGGGCTCGAGCCTGGCGGCGTCGAGGCGGATCTCGTGATCGAAGACCGCGTCGTCGTCTGATGGCAGCGATCGCCAGTGATCGAGCGCCTCATCCCACGCGGCGCCGCGCGGGGCGTGGGGCCGGCGTTCCAGGTACTTGAATGTGGTGTCGTCTGGGGCGACCATGCCGGCCTTCGCGCCCCACTCGATGCTCATGTTGCAGATCGTCATCCGGCCTTCCATGCTCAGGCCGCGGATCGTCGACCCGCGGTACTCGACGAGGTGGCCCTGCCCGAACGAGATCCCGGTCAGGCCGATGACACCGAGGACGACGTCCTTGGCGGTCACGCCCAACGGCAGCTCGCCATCCACCGTCACCGCCAGGTCGCGGGCACGCGTCTGCGGAAGGCACTGCGTGGCCAGAACCAGCTCGACCTCGGACGTGCCGATGCCGAAGGCGAGGGCGCCGAAGGCGCCGTGGGTCGAGGTATGCGAATCCCCGCAGACGATCAGCAGCCCTGGTTGGGTCAGCCCGAGCTCGGGCCCGATGACGTGGACGATGCCCTGCCGCCGGCTGCCGATCTGATGCAGCGGGATGCCTTCGCGGCGGCAGTTCTCCGCCAGCACGTCCATCTGCTTGCGGGAGAGCTCGTCTGCCGCGCGCGCGCCACCCCTGGTGGGGACGTTGTGGTCCATGGTCGCGAGCGTCAGGTCGGGCCGGCGAACGTGCCTTCCCGACAGCCTCAAGCCTTCGAATGCCTGGGGCGAGGTCACCTCGTGGACCAGGTGCAGGTCCACATAGAGGAGGTCGGGCTCGCCGGGCGTTGAACGGACCACGTGCGAATCCCACAGTTTCTGGCCCAGGGTCGGCATCGGA
>VBGM01000173.1:0-1579 GCA_005880855.1 Chloroflexota bacterium | reverse complement strand
AGTCGCAAAGAGATCGCAAAGCCCCCGACCGAAAGGCGGGGGCTTCTTGTTTGTAAAGGAGAAACGGTGACCGGAGCGGACATGGTGCTGGAGGCGCTCGAGCGCGAGGGTGTCGAATTGATATTCGGCTACCCCGGTGGCGCCAACCTGCCCATCTACCAGCACCTGCCGAATCATCCCAAGCTCAAGCACATCCTCGTGCGGCACGAGCAGGGTGCTGCTCACATGGCCGACGGCTACGCGCGCGCCGGCGGCAAGCCCGGCGTCGTCTTCGCCACGTCCGGTCCCGGCGCGCTCAACCTGGTCACCGGTCTCGCCACCGCTTACATGGACTCGGTGCCGATGATCGCGATCACCGGCCAGGTGGCCAGCACGCAGGTCGGGCGGGACGCGTTCCAGGAGACCGATGTCATCGGCGCGACCAGCTCAGTCACCAAGCACAGCTACCTCGTCACCCACATCAGCCAGCTGCCGCGCGTCATCCACGAGGCCTTCCACATCGCGACCACCGGACGGCCCGGACCGGTGCTGATCGACATCTGCAAGGACGTCCAGCAAGCCGATGCCCCGAATGTGCTGCCCGAGCGGCTGGAAATTCCCGGCTACAAGCCCAACGGCCACGCCGACCTCGAGTACGCCAAAGCCGCGGCAATCGCGGTGGCCGGGGCGGAGCGCCCCGTCGTGCTCGCCGGCCACGGAGTCCTGCTCAGCCACGCGGAAGCAGAGCTGCGCGAGTTTGCGGAGCGCGCCGCGGCGCCGGTCGGCACCACGCTGCTCGGCATCGGGGCCTTTCCGGTCAATCACCCGCTCTCGCTGCACATGACCGGCTTCATGGGCACCGGCTGGAACCTGAAGGCGGTGCAGAACGCCGATGTCTTGATGATGGTCGGCATGCGCGTCGACGACCGCGTCACCGCGCGTCTGGCCGACTTCGCACCGAAGGTGAAGACCTTCATCCACATCGACATCGACGGATCGGAGATGGGCAAGAACGTCCGCCCGCAGATCGAGCTGGTCGCCGATGCCAAGCAGGCGCTCACCGCGATGATCCCGCACCTTCCCGAACCCGAGAAGACCCGCGGCACCTGGCTGGCGCAGATCGATGCGTGGCGCGAGGAGCACCCGCTTCGCTACACCCACTCCAACGGCCACCTCCAGCCGCAGGACGTCCTTGTCGACATGTACAAGCGTTGCCGCAACCAGGCGATCGTCGTCGCCGACGTCGGCCAGAACCAGATCTGGGCCGCGCTGTGGTGGAACTACGACCGCCCCGGTCTGTTCCTCAACTCCGGCGGCTCCGGAACGATGGGCTTTGCGCTGCCGGCAGCGATCGGCGCCAAGTTCGCGCGCCCCGAGCTTCCAGTGTGGTGCGTCGCGGGCGAGGGCGGCTTCGTGATGACCGCGCAGGAGCTGTCGGTGGCAGTCGAGCACCAGCTCGACGTCAAGATCGTCCTCCTCAACAACTTCTCGCTCGGCATGGTGCGCCAGTTCCAGGACGACTTCTACGGCGGCGTTCGCTCGCAGGTCGACCTCACGCACATGCCCGACTTCGTGAAGCTCGCCGACGCGTATGGCCTGC
>VBGM01000164.1 GCA_005880855.1 Chloroflexota bacterium | reverse complement strand
CGGCCGTGATGTGGCCGCCGCTGAGGTGTTCGCCGGCCTTCTGCAACTCCCGCGCCTCGGTAGCAAACTCGCCCTCGAGCACGTCGATGACCTGACGCAAACCCCTGGTGTCGACGCGCTCCTCGCGAGCTTGAAACTTGCGCACCGCGGCCTGCAATTCGGAGAGAGGATCGAGCTCGCTCAGCACGCTAAAAGCATACCAAACATCTGTTTGGGAATCAAGCGTTAACAGGCCCAATTTGATCTCAAAAAGAAAGAGAACTAACCCCACCCGACGCTTTACCCCACGAAGTCTCCGACTTCGCGGGGACCCCTAAACCGCGCCGACCTCCCCGAAACCGGGGAGGTCACGGGCACTAACACCCGGCGCGCTCCTATCCTCCGGGCGCTACTGAGGCGCTACGCGCCGACCTCCCCGAAACCGGGGAGGTCAATCACTCCCAGCGCGGATCTAGGCTCCAGGCCTAACCCTCACACCCTCTTCCCAGTCCGTCCTTCGCCGAGGACGAGTTACTCCGCGCGTTTACCCCTCTTCTGCACAAAGTTGAACCCGAACCGACCCTTCACACACAAATGCCCCGACGTGACGGAGTGATCGAGGGGCGAGGTGACTTTGACGATGGTGTTGTCCTGGACGTGGAGCTCGAGCATGCACCCGACGCCGCAGTAAGGACACACCGTCTCCGTCACATGCTGCTGCGTCTCGTCCCACGTACCCGCGACCCGCATGTCGTGCTCGCTCTTGAACATCAAGGCGCCGGTCGGGCACACCCCGATGCAGTTGCCGCAGTAGACACACGCGGAATCCGGCAGCGGCGTGGTGAACTCTGTCGAGATGTGCGCATCGAAGCCCCGGCCGGCGACGCCGATCGCGAACGTGTTCTGCGCGTCGACACCGCACGCCTCGACGCACTTGTAGCAGAGGATGCAGCGCGAGTAGTCGCGCACGTACAGCTCGTTGTCGATCTTCACCGGCTGGGCGACGGTCGCGGCCCCAGGGCCAAAACGTTCCGCGACGGCGCCATATCGCGACATCCATCCATGCACCTCGGGCGCGCACAACGACATGTCCACCGACGACGCGAGCAGCTCCAGGACCAGCCTGCGGCTGTGCCGCACGCGCTCGGAGTCGGTGAGGATCTTCATCCCCGCCTCGACCTTGCGCGAGCACGCCGGCACGAGCACGCGCGAACCCTCCACCTCCACGACGCATACTCGGCAGACGTTGACCGGCGTCAGCGTCTCGAGGTTGCACAACGTAGGCGTGTCGACGCCCAGCCCTCGGCAGGCGTCGAGGATCGTCGTTCCCTCCATCGCCTGCACCTCCTGGCCATCGATGGTCACCGGGAGCAGCTTCCGCGGCAGCCCCACGAATGAAGGACTAGCCATCGAGCACCTTGAGCTCGATGACGGCCGACTGGATCGCGCTCGCCGCCGTCTGGCCCAGGCCGCAGATCGACGCGTCGCGCATCGCCTGCGCGATATCCGCGAGCAGAGCGATGTCGTCGGAGCGATGTGACGTCTCTCGCTCGACGAGGAGCCGATGCAGGATCTCCTCCTGGCGTTTCGTGCCCACGCGGCATGGCACGCACTGCCCGCACGACTCGTGCCGGAAGAAGCGAGCGATACGAAGCAGGATCGACTCGATGTCGGCGGTGTCGTCGAGAACGATCACCGCGCCGGAGCCCAGGGTGGCACCGATGGCGCGTGTGCCTTCGAAGCTCAGCGGCACGTCGAGCTGTTTATCGGTGACGAATGACCCCGCCGCTCCACCCAGCAGCACTGCGCGAAGGCTTCTACCCTCCCGCACGCCGCCGGCAAGGTCGATGAGCTCGCGCAGCGTGGTGCCCATCGGGACCTCGTACACGCCTGGGTTCCGCACATGCCCGGAAAGGCAGAAGAGCCTCGTTCCGGTCGAGTCCGGCGTGCCCGTGGCCGCGTACGCCGCGGCGCCCTCGCTCAGGATGTCGAGCACATTGACCAGCGTCTCGACGTTGTTGACGAGCGTGGGCTTGCCGAAGAGACCGGCCTGCACGGGAAACGGCGGCTTGTTTCGAGGCTCTCCCCTCTTCCCCTCGATCGAGTTGAAGAGCGCGGTCTCCTCGCCGCAGATGTAGGCGCCGGCGCCGCGGCGGACCTCGATGTCGAATCGAAGTCCAGATCCGGCGACGTCATCACCAAGGTAGCCGTGGGCGCGGGCCTGGACGACGGCGTTCTCGATACGTTGCCGCGCAAGCGGGTATTCAGTCCGGACATACAGATAGCCACGCTCGCAACCGGTGGCGATAGCGGCGATCGTCATCGCCTCGACGATCGCGAACGGGTCGCCTTCCATCAGGACACGGTCCTTGAACGTTCCCGGCTCGGACTCATCAGCGTTGCAGACGAGGTAGTGGGGATGACTCGGAGCGCGCGCGACCGCATCCCACTTGCGTCCGGTCGGGAACGCTGCGCCACCGCGGCCGAGCAGCTTCGCCTCGCTGACCTCGCGAATCACGCCTTCGGGACCGAGCTCGAGTGCGCGGCGCAGCGCACCGAATCCCCCCGCGGCCCGATAGCTGTCAATGCTCTCGGGATCGACCGCGCCGACCCGGCGCAGCAACTTGCCCTGTGGTTGCGGAACAGTGGTTGGTAGGTCCTCCCAAAGTCCGCGGCTCATGATTGCGGCCGCCTGCTCAGCGGTGATCGGCGCCAACTGTGTCTGCCTGTACGCCGTGCCTGAGCGTTCGACCAGCGCCGCGGGGGCGCGATCGCATAGACCAAGGCAGGGGCTGCGATACCACGCCATTCCCGTCAAACCGTGCTCCGCCTCGACGGCGGCACAGATCTCGTCAGCCCCGGCGCATTTGCATGCGATGTCGTCGCAGACGTAAAGCGCAAACGTCCCGCGATCGTCGAGCGCGAATCGGTCGTAGAAACTGGCGACTCCGTATGCCTCCGCCGGCGGCACGTTCAGGCGCCGGCACGCGTACTCCAGGCCGCCCCGGCTGATCCAGCCCACCTCGTCCTGGAGGCCGTGCAGCACCGGAAGGAGCAGGTCCCGTTTGGAGCGAACCGTGTGCCCGCCCCGTGCGAAATGATCGTCGGCCGGAGTCCGCTCTCCGCCCTCCCAGAAAGATTCGGGAGGACCAAGCACAGCATCCACGGCCGCCACCTCAGCGGCGGTCGGCGGTCCCCCGCTGGTGCGGATGTCCAACTAGGAAACGGGGGCCGTGATCTTGTCGACCCTGATGGCGCTCGCCTTGAACTCGGCCGTGCCCGACTTGGGGTCCGTGGCGTCGATGGTGAGCACGTTGGTCGCGACCTGGTCGGGGAAGTGCAGCGTGAGGAACGCCAGGCCTGGTCTCAACGTGGCGTCGAACCGCACCGGGACCTCGACCGACCCCCGCCGGGAGCTGGCCATCACGCGCTCGCCGTCGATGATCCCAAGGTGGGCGCCATCGGCGGGCGAAAGCAGCAGCGCTTCCGGCTGCCGGAGCGGCGAGCTGTACCCGCCCGTCTGCACGCCGGTGTTGAAAGAGTCGAGGCGCCGGCCCGTGGTGAGCCGGATCGGAAATTCTTCCGAGAGGCGGTCGACGGGCGGGTCGTGGTCGACAACGGAAAAAGGCGCCGGCGGACCTTCGACCGGGTCATTCCACAATCGCGCATGCAGGAACTGCGTCCCGGGGTGCGTCTCATCGGGACACGGCCACTGAATCCCGCCGAGCTCATCGAGCCGCGCGTACGACATCCCGCCGTGCATCGGCGACAGGCTGCGGCACTCGTCCCACACCTGCTCCGCGGTCGGGTGGCCCCAATCGCAGCCGAGCCGGCGCGCGATCTCGACCATGATCTCGATATCGTCCAGCGCGCCCGCCGGCGGCTCGAGCGCGCGCCGCACCCTCTGCACACGTCGCTCGCTGCTGGTGACCGTCCCCTCCGACTCCGCCCATCCCGCCGCCGCTGGAAGAACCACATGAGCGAGCTCTGCGGTCTGGGTCAGGAAGATGTCCTGCACCACCAGGTGCTCGAGGCCGCTGAGCAGGCGGACGGCTCGCGTCTGGTCGGCCTCAGAGCGTGCAGGGTTCTCACCGACGATATACACGGCGCGCATCTCACCGTGCTCCATCGACTCGAACATCTGGCTCAGGTGATAACCGCGCTTGGGTGGGACGGCCGCCTTCCATGCGTGCTCGAATGGCGCCCGCTTCGCCGGATCCTCGAGGTCCTGGAACCCCGGGAGCCGGTTCGGTATGGCCCCCATGTCGCCGCCGCCCTGTACGTTGTTCTGGCCGCGCAGAGGGTTGAGCCCGCAGCCGTAGCGTCCGACCTTGCCAGTGAGCAGGGCGAGGTTGATGAGGGCGAGGACGTTGTCGACCGCATTGTGGTGTTCGGTGATGCCCAGCGTCCAGCAGATCATGGCCCGGTCTGCGCGCCCGTATGCGTGCGCCACCTCCTTGATCGCGCTCGCCGGAACACCGGTCTCTCTTTCCGCCAGCTCCAGCGTGTAGGGCTCGACACATGCCGCGTAGTCGTCGAAGCCGGTCGTCGCGCGCTCGATGAACTGCTTGTCCGCGAGGCCCTCGTGGATGATCTCGCGGGCGATCGCGTTGGCAAGCGCGATGTCGCTGCCGACGTCGATGCCCAGCCACAGGTCCGCCCACTCCGCGGAGCTCGTGCGGCGGGGGTCTACCGCGACGAGGCGCGCTCCGTTGCGCACACCGCGCAGCAGGTGATGGAAGAAGATCGGATGCGTCTCGCGCGCGTTCGAACCCCACAGCAACACGAGGTCCGTCTCTTCAGCTTCGCGATACGAAGAGGTTCCTCCCCCGGCTCCGAATACTGTCGCCAGACCGACGACGCTGGGAGCGTGTCAAGTCCTGTTGCAGCTGTCGATGTTGTTGCTGCCCATGACGACGCGCGCGAACTTCTGCGCCATGAAGTTCATCTCGTTGGTCGTTTTGGAGCAGCTGAACATGCCGAACGCGTTCGGGCCGATTGCCTTGGCGCGTGCAAAGCCCTCAGCAGCCCGAGCGAGTGCTTCGTCCCACGACGCGAGTCGGAGCCGGCCGGCGTCCCTCACCAGCGGCTGGGTCAAGCGGACGCTGCCGTCGTCCATCGCGGTTCCAAATATAGGCCCGTCGCAGCACCCCCATTCAAGGAGGCCGGGGCCACGGGACTCCGGAGCGCTCATCCGTTATCTATTTGTGTTCACGCGATTCGAGAAGGTTGGCGCCGCCGTGTTGGCCGCGATCGCCGGCGCCGTCATGATCATTTCCGGGATGGGCGGTCACCAACCCAGTGCCACCGCCAGGGCCGGCCAGGTGCATCTCTCTGGCCCTCCCGATTCGACCACTGCGGGCGGCGGGCTGGATCAGAAGGTGGTGCAGGATGCGGCGCAGGTGAACCCCGACCGGGAGCAGGACCAGCAGCCCCCCGACCAGGGGCAGAGCGACCAACAAGGGAATGGCGGCCAGCAAGGGAATGGTGGCCAGCAAGGTTCGGGGCAGCAGGCCGGCAACGGATCGAACGGCGGGATTCAGCTGCCGGTGATCGGCCCGCCGGGGATAGGTCTGCCATAAAGGCGCCAATATGGCCGCGCCCGCGCGCCACTAAGTTCTGTACCCTCTGCCGTTATTCCCTCCGTGCGGATGACGGCTGGGCCCGAGCCTCCGGCATACACGCCCGGTTCGCGCGAAGACTTCGATCGGCTGTATCGCGACAGCTATACGAAGATCTATCGGACGATGCTTGCCGTCCTTGGCGATCCCGCCGCCGCTGAGGACTGCACGCAGGACGCCTTCGTCTCCGCCTTTCGCGCCTGGGACCGATGGCGTCCGGACGCACCCGCCGAGGCATGGCTGCACAGGATCGCGATCAATGCGGCCATCTCCTACCAGCGCAGGGCCAAGCTTCGATCGATCGCGGTGATCCTGCGCCGCCTCGGGAGGCCGGCCGCCGGCCCAGACCCAGCCCAGCTGGCCCTCGATCGAGATCTTGCCGCGGCCCTGCGCCGCCTCTCGCCAAAGCTTCGGGCCGCGCTGGTCCTGCGGCATTACCACGGCTACACCAATAGAGAGATCGCCGCAGCCATCGGCGTCTCGGAGCGGACCGTAAACAAGAGGCTCCGGATTGCGGCCGAGAGGATGCGCGCGTTGTTCGCCCCCGATCGAAGGCGGTTCCCACTTGACGCACCTGGTTCGTTGTCATCTAACACAGGCCAAGCTCGGCCGAAAGCAAAACCAGATGACTGATCAGCTTGGAGCGGATTTCGATCGTCGCCTCAAAGCGGGACTGGATCGTTTCTACGGTCCCAACCCGCAGCCGGAAAACGCGCGCTTCAGCCGCACGCAGGCTCCAAGGCGCCCAATCGGTCCGATCAAGGCAGGTGTCGCTGCTGCCGGCGCCCTGGCGGTCCTGCTAGCCGCCGCCTCAGTCGTCGCGGGAGGACCCGATCCCAGCACCTGGACCCAGAAGGCCGTCAGCAGCTTCGAAGCGGTGACCCACGCCGCCCAGTCTTCCCCGTCGCCGGCCTCCACGCCATCCCCACGCGCGAACAGCCAGCCGCCGGCCCGTACATCACCCGCGGAACCCCAGCGGGAGTCGCCCGAGCCATCGGACGAGTCGCACGCGGAGCCGTCCGTCTCGCCGACGCGAGATCCGGGCACCCACGACTCGGCCGCCCCCAGCCCCACCCCGAGCCCGGGTTCAGACGACGGCGGCGAGCGGGGCTCTCCGTCGCCTTCGCCATCCGCCTCGCAACCTTGAGGTTCCTACTCGGAAGGCGGTCGGCGTTATCAGAGACACCCGAAGACGGGCATCAACCACCGGAGGTAGTCATGTTCAGGAGTCGATTCGGGAAGCTAGGGCTGGCGGGATTCGCCGCGGTAGCGGGGGTGATCCTGGTCGTCACGACGGCCGGAGCGCACCAGGGCCATGCGGCACTGCGCGTGAACCTCGGGTCTGTGCACGCCAACACGAGCACAACCACGACGACCGGCACCAGCGTCGGTGAGGACGCGGCCGAGGACGCTACTCAGACCGAAGCTGCGGCCGAGGCCGCCGAGCAGGCACTCGAGGCGCAGCAGAAAGCCGCTGAGCTGGCGGCCGAGCAGGCTGCCGAGGCGCAGGACGAGGCGAACGACAACGACGCCAACGAGCAGGACAACGACACGAACGACAACCAGTCAGGCGACCAGAACGAGACTGAGCAGACAGGATCCGACGACTGACCTACCTTCCTAACCGTGTGGAAGGCCGGGCGATCGCCGCCCGGCCTTTCTATTTGTTTGCGGTGACGAAATCCTTGATGCGGTCGAGGCCACGCTTGAGCTCGTCCTCGGATTGCGTATACGCGATGCGGATGTAACCCTTGCCGGCGGCGCCGAACGCCGTACCCGGCAGCACCGCGACCCCCGCTTCGCTGAGCAGCCTGTCGGCCAGCTCGCGCTCGCCAAAGCCCGTGCCCTCGATGTTCGGGAATGCATAGAAAGCGCCCTGCGGCCGTGCACAGCGCACGCCTTCGATCTCGTTGAGCCCGTCGACGACCAGGTCGCGGCGGTGCTGGAACACTTTCACCATCCGGTTCACCGCATGCTCCGACTCGGGCGCAGACAGCGCCTCGATCGCCGCCATCTGAGTGAAGGCGGCGGCGCATGACGACGAGTTGATCATCAGCTGTTCGAGCTTGGCCGCGAGCGGTTTGGGAGCGACCGCGTAACCCAGGCGCCAGCCGGTCATCGCGTAAGACTTCGACAGCCCGTCCATCAGCACGGTCCGCTCGCGCATCCCGGCGTGCGACAGCGGCGAAATGTGATGGAAACCGTAGACAAGCTGGCTGTAGATCTCGTCCGAGACGATCATCAGGTCGTGCTCGTTGGCGAGGTCGCACACGAAGCGCACGTCTTCCTCGGTCAGCACGCCGCCGGTCGGATTCTGCGGGGTGTTGATGATGAGCATGCGGGTCTTCGGTGTGATCAGCGAAGCGAGCTCGTCGAGGTCCATCCGGAAGCCGGTTTCCTCGCGAAGGGTGACCACTTTCGGTACCGCGCCGATGAAGTTCACCTGTGAGGCGTACGCCGGATAGCCGGGGTCGGGCAGGATGACCTCGTCGCCGGGCTCGATGCAGGAAAGCAGGGTGAAGAGAAGGACGTTCTTGGAGCCGGGGACAAGCACCACCTCGCCGGCGTCGACCTCGATGTTGAGCATGCGCGTCACGAATCCGGCCACCGCCTGACGGGCTTCGAGGATCCCGGCAGCCGGGGTGTAATGCGTGTAGCCGTTCTGCATGGCCGAGATCCCGGCCTCGACGATGTTGTCGGGTGTGGCGAAGTCCGGCTCGCCGATCTCGAGGTGGACGATGTGCTTGCCCTCGGCCTCGAGCCGCCGGGCCTTGGCCAGCACCTCGAATGCGCTCTCGGTGCCGAGCCTCGACATGCGCTCCGCGAACTTGATCGTCACGCCCCACGAATCCTAGTGCACACCCAGCAAAGCACCCCCATCGACGCCGATCGTCTGCCCGCTGATGTAGCCGGCCTGCTTCGAGCAGAGGAACGCGCACGCCGCGCCAAACTCCGCCGGGTCGCCGAGCCGGCCCATCGGCGCGGCCGCGGCCATCCGCTTCACCTGCTCGTCGGGATCGGCGCCGCTTGCGGCAGCGACCTGGCGGATGCGGTCGGTGAGGATGCTGTCGGGCGCGAGGCAGTTGACGGTTATGCGGTCGGAGGCAAGCTCGCGCGAAAGCGTCTTCGCAAGGCCGGTCACGCCCCCCCGCATCGCATTCGACAGCGCGATGTTGGGTATCGGCTGGCGGACCGAGATCGAGGTGATGCAGACGATGCGCCCCTGGTCGGATCGCTTCAGATAAGGAAGGCCCGCCCTGATCAGGCGCACTGCGCTCATCAGGGTCAGCTGAAATGCGACCTCCCATTGCTCGAGCGGGGTGCTCTGAAAATTTCCGGGCGGCGGCCCGCCCGCGTTGACGACGAGTACATCGAGGCCAGGCATCCGCGTGATCGCGGCCTTGACCAGGGCCTCGGGCTCACCGGGCTTCGAGACATCGGCGGCCAGCCAACCCGCGGCCTTGATCTGCTTCGCGGTGCTCGCGATCGACGCCTCGTCGCGTGACGATATGAAAACCTCGGCACCCTCCCCGATCAACGCCTCAGCACATGCGCGACCGAGGCCGCGGCTCGCCGCGGTGACCAGGGCGCTCCGCCCCTTCAGTCCAAGATCCATCGAATCACCCCTTCTTTCACGCGCTGGTGTTCACGTACCACTGGGTCACGTACTGGAAGCGATCGACCGGCTCGATGACGCTGTTCATGCGCACACCATGGACCCGCTGCGAGATCGCGTAGTCGTAATGGGACGAGTACAAGAAGATCGCAGGCGCCGCATCGACCATCTGCGCCTGGAAATCAAGGTACGCCGCCAAACGAGATGCCTGGTCGGCGGCCGCACGGCCGTCCTCGAGGTCTTTGTCGATGAGACCCCACCCGCGCGTGAAGGCGAAGTTGAGGGTGCTCGTGTCGAGGCCCGAGTGCCAGAGCGTGTACTGGTCGGGGTCCGAACCGACGTCGATGGCGACGAGGGCCGCCAGGTAGTTGCGCCCGAGCAGATATTTCTGTACCAGGTCCGACGCCGACACCGGCTTGACGTCAGCCTCGATGCCGATCTCGAGCAGCTGGCGCGCCACCCCGGCGGCGACCTCGTTGGTCGGGAACGGTCGGGCCACGACGAGGTCGAACCTGAAAGACTGGCCTGCCTTCGAGCGCAACTTGGCGCCGGGCAGCAGCACCCATCCCGCCGCGTCCAACGCCTTGGCGGCGGCGATCGGGTCGTACGGATGGCTGCTGGCCGCAGACGCTGAGTAAGCCCAGTCGCCGGTCGGGATGGGGGTCGGGTCGTTGTCGCCTCGGCCGGCGAGCACCTCGTTGACGAGCCTCTGCCTGTCGACCGCTTGTGTGAGGGCGAGCCGGACCTTGACATCGCTAAAGAACTGCTTGCCGACGCCCTCGGAGTTGAACGTCACAAAGGCATTCGTGAAAGTGCGCACCTCCTGGATGTTGAGGTCGGTCCTGCCCTGGAGCGCCAGGACCTCCGGCGGTTCGAGCCCGCCGACGAGGTCGGCCGCTCCCGCCAACACGGCCCGGATGGCCGTCTGTGGGTCAGACACGGGATAGGTGCGCAGGATGAGGTGATCCAGGTACGGCTGCGGGTCGGCATACGGGTTGCGATCGAGTGTGATCGCCAGCTGGTTGATGCCGGCGACCTTGAACGGTCCAGTGCCGATGGCGCGAATGCCGCTGAAGTCGCTGGCCACGATCTGCGCTGGCGCCATGCCGTCGAAGAGGTGCTTGGCGATGATCCCCATGCGCAGCGCGAGCGGAAAACCCGCACTGGGGGCTTTCAGCGTGAACACCACCTGGTTCAACCCGCCGGCGGCGATTCCGACCTGGCGCCAGAAAGCAGCGCCCGGCTGCTGGTACTCGAGGTCCTGCAACACGCGATAGGTGAAAAGAACGTCGTCGACCGTGAACGCCTGGCCGTCGGCCCAGCGCACACCGGTGCGAATGTTGAACGTATATGTGAGGTGGTCGTTGGAGATCGCCCAGTCGGTGGCGAGGAGCCCGACCACGTTTTGCCCCGCATCGACCGTGGTGAGCCCCTGGTAGATGACGCTGTCGACGTCGCGCGCGCTGTCGTCGCCCTCGAACAGGGGATTGAGGACCCCCGCCTGACCGACCAGGGCCTCCACGGCCGTTCCGCCGCGGGCGGGCTTGGGCACGGTCGCCACCGGCTGGCATGCACCGAGAGCCAGCGTCGCCGCAATCGCGGCGACGAAGACCTGTCGCCTACGCGAGGTTATGCGCCTTTATATAGGTGAGGACGATCGAGCAGACCAGGAAGGCGGCTGCCAGCACCCAGGTCGTCCAGTAGACCTGGCGCTCCAGCCCGCGACGGGTGCGATATCCGCCGCCCAGCCCGTCGCCGCCACCGCCGATCGTGCCGCCCAGACCGGTGGCCTTGGGGGTCTGGATGAGCACGCCGGCTATCAAGAGCACGGCCAGGATCACCTCGGTGAGGACGAGCGAGTTGTTGATCTGCTTCATGGACGGTTATTTATACCGCGCCGCGATGGCTTGCCAGTTGAGGGTGTTGAACCATGCGGTCACATAGTCGGCGCGGCGGTTCTGGTACTTCAAGTAATACGCATGCTCCCAGACGTCCACGCCGAGGATCGGGGTGAGGTTCTCCATGTAGGGGCTGTCCTGGTTCGGATAGGACTTGATCAAGAGCTTGCCGCCGGAATCCTGCAGGAGCCAGGCCCAGCCGCTTCCGAACTGGCCGACCCCGGCCTTCTGGAGTTGCTCCTTGAACGAGTCGTAGCTCCCGAACGTGCTGTTGATTGCGTCGCCCAGCTTGCCGGAGGGGGCACCACCGCCGTCGGGGCCCATGATGGTCCAGAAGATCGAGTGGTTCGAATGGCCGCCGGCGTTGTTGCGGAGCACAGTGCGAACGTCCTCGGGCACTGAGCTGATCCCACGCAGCAGGTCCTCGACGGACTTCTTGGCCAGCTCGGGGTGCTTCTCCAGCGCGCCGTTGGCGTTGTTCACGTACGCGGCGTGGTGCTTGTCGTGGTGGATCTCCATCGTTTTCGCGTCGATGTGCGGCTCGAGCGCATCGAATGCGTACGGAAGTGGCGGAACCTCATATGCCATGGCGGCAATCCCCCTTACTTGCGGTATGTGATCTTGATTACGAAATCAGTCTAGCGGCGCTGGGATTCCGACCCTTTCGCCGCCTGATCGCGCACTGCCGCCGACTTCCCCGGAATGAGCCATCCGTGCCCAGATGGTCGTCTCGCGGCCGATCGAACAGCCTTTCATGCCCACTTGGTCGTCGTTGACGACTAGCTCTTGATCTTCGACGTCCAGTATTCGATGGGGCGCGATCAGGGTCGATAAACGTCCCGGCGGTGGGCGATCCTGGCGATGAGGACGAGATCTTTGGCATCGTCAACCGCGTAGACGATGCGGTAGTCGCCAACTCGGATGCGGAAGTCATCCCGACCGGCAAGCCTTACTGAGCCCGTCGGACGCGGATCAATCCCGAGACCATCGATCGCGGCTGCAATGCGATCGGCGACGGAGCCGCGGAGCCGACGGTACGCCTTCATCGCCTCCGGATGAAGGCGGACGTCGTACTTCTTGCCCGGAGCTACTTGCGGACCTTCGACCAGGGGATGGCCAGGTCGGCTTCCTCGCGCGCCTGCAGCGCGGCGAGGCTGTCCTCGAGGTACTCGGCTCGCTCAACCATGGCTCGGTACTGCTCGACATCGATGAGGACTGCAGTCAGCCGCCCACGCTTGGTCACGAAAAGAACCTCTTCGCTCGAACGAAGTTGATCGAGCTCATGGCCAAGCTGGCTTCTCAGGTCATCGGCTGTAACCACACGGGGAACTGCCATATCAAGCCTATTCTAGACCGTAGAGTTAACGGTAGGGTTGTCCCGGGAAGCGGGATTCGACATGGGGTTGGAAATGGTCGTATCCCGGCGGCCGGAGGCAGCCATTTCTGCACACTTTCTGCGCTTCTTCGGGTTGATGACTGATCGACCGTCCGACGAGCGTCGGCTGGTTCGCATTTCGGAAACTACGGCCCACCGGAAGACGCTTGGGCCCGGACCGCCGCGGCGCGTCGCTCGATGTCTTGGGGGTCGCCCAGGTACCTGCTCGAACGCGGCGCGAAATCCGGCCCGAGCTCGTAGACGCGCGGCACGCCGGTGGGAATGTCGAGGTCGACCACCTGCTGATCGGTCAGGCGGTCGAGATGCTTGACGAGAGCACGCAGGCTGTTGCCATGCGCCGAAACGAGAACGCACGACTCGCGCAGAAGGTCGGGCACGATGGCGTCGTACCAGTACGGGAGCATTCTCTCGACCACATCCCTCAGGCATTCCGCGCTGGGCAGCAGCTCCGGCGGCAACGCCGCATATCTCGGATCGCGCGAGGGGTGACGCTCGTCACTGGTCTCGAGCGCGGGCGGGCGCACGTCATAGCTGCGCCGCCAGACCTTCACCTTCTCCTCGCCGTACTTGTCGGACGTCTGCTTCTTGTTCAACCCCTGCAGGGCGCCGTAGTGTCGCTCGTTCAGGCGCCAGCTCCTGCGAACCGGGATCCACGTGCGCTGCATCTCGCCGAGCGCCACGTCGGCGGTCTGGATTGCCCGCACCAGCACGGACGTGTGCACCACCGCGGGCATGATGCCCGCGACCTGCATCTGACGCCCGGCTTCTCTGGCCTCGGTCACGCCGAGCTCGCTGAGCGGCACGTCGTGCCACCCGGTGAACAGGTTCTCGAGATTCCACGTGCTCTGGCCGTGGCGGAGCAGGACCAGAGTTCCTATTTGGCTAGAGATGGGCGTACACCGCCGCTGTCACCTCGACAATCTTCGTGAACTCCTCCGCATTGAGGCTCGCGCCCCCGACCAGGCAGCCATCGCACAACGGCAGCTCCACGTAAGCCTCGACGTTGCTCGCGTTGACGCTGCCTCCGTAGAGCACGCGCACCTTTCGCGCCGCGCCCGCGCCGATGAGCTCTCCCACCGTCTTCCGGATCATTCGCATCGTCTTGTACGCGTGCTCGGGGTCGGCGCTCTTGCCCGAACCGATCGCCCAAACCGGCTCGTACGCGATGACCAGGCGCGCGGAGTCGTCTGCCGAACAGTTCGCGAGCCCTGCTCTCACCTGCCCGGTGACGACCTCCGCTGTTCTGCCGGCGTCGTAGTGCTCGTCGAGCTCGCCGACGCACATGATCACGCTCAGGTCGTTGGCCAACGCCGCGGCGGTTTTGCGCGCGACCATGTCGTCAGTCTCGCCCAGGTAGGCGCGGCGCTCCGAGTGGCCGGTGATCACCCACTGGCACCAGCCCTTGAGCATCGCTGGCGAGACCTCACCCGTGTAGGCGCCTGAGATCTCCCAGAAGCAGTCCTGCGCGCCGAGCTTCACCGTGGTCCCCTCCAGCACCTCGGCGATCCCGAGCAGCCACGGAAAGGGCGGAAAGATCGCCACCTCGACCAGCTCAGGTTTCGCCGTCGATGCGGGCAACACCCCTTTGACCAGGTCGAGGGCGTCGCCGGCGTTGACCGGATTCATCTTCCAGTTGGCGGCGAGAAGAGCCTTAGGGCTCACACGAGCCGGCAAGGTTCTGTCTTACGCCTCCTTCAGAATCGCGACTCCCGGCAGCTCCCTCCCCTCGAGGTACTCCAGTGTGGCGCCGCCGCCTGTAGATACCCAGGAGAAGCGGCCGGCCAGACCGAGCTGTTCGACCGCGGCGGCGGTGTCGCCGCCGCCGACGAGAGTGTAAGCGCCGGAACTGGCGATCGCCTCTCCCACAGCGCGAGTTCCCTGGCTGAAGTCCGGGATCTCGAACACGCCCATCGGACCGTTCCACACGATCGTCCCCGAGCCCCGGACGCGCTCGGCGAACATCGCGACCGATTCCGGGCCGATGTCGAGCGCCATCCATGACGGCTCTACTGCGTGCGCCGGAAAGATGCGCGTCGGCGTTCCGGCCTGGAACTGCTCGGCGCAAACCAGGTCGACCGGAAGCACGAGCCGGCTGCCGAAGATCTTCCAGACCTCGTTGGCCGCTTCCAGGGCGCCGTCTTCGACCAGGCTGCGCCCGGTCGGGTAGCCCTGTGCGCGCAGGAATGTGTTCGCCATCGCGCCGCCGATCAGCATCGCGTCGACCTTGGTGACCAGGTTGTTGAACAGGTTGATCTTCGTGGAGACTTTGGCGCCACCGATCACGGCGATCTCCGGCCGGGCGGGGTTGTCGATGGCCTGGTGCAGCGCATTCAGCTCGGCGATCATCAGCTGGCCGGCATAAGCCGGCAGGTAGTTGGCGACGCCGACCACCGACGCATGCGCGCGGTGAGAAGCCGCAAACGCGTCGTTGACGAACATCTCGCCGTGTGACGCGAGCTGGCGCGCAAATTCCGGGTCGTTCTTCTCCTCCTCCGGATGGAACCGCACGTTCTCCAGGAGCAGCACCTTGCCCGGCTGCAGCCGCGCGACCGCGGCCTGGGCCTGCGGGCCGACGCAGTCCGGGACGAAGGGCACCTCGCCCCAGAGATGTGTCGAGAGCTCGCGAGCGACCGGTCTAAGCGAAAGCTTCGGGTCCGGACCGGTGGGGCGTCCAAGGTGAGACATGACGACCACCGTGGCTCCGCGATGCATGAGATCCCGCAGCGTCGGTATCGCGGCCTTGATGCGGGTGTCGTCCGTGATCTTGCCGTCGGCCATCGGGACGTTGAAGTCTTCGCGGACGAGAACCCTCTTGCCCGCGACGTCGACCGATGTGATCGGGAGCTTCAGAGTCGCGCCGCCATGTAGGCGATGAGGTCGACCATGCGGCAGCTGAAGCCCCACTCGTTGTCGTACCAGCTGACGACCTTGGCCCACTCTGGGCCGAGCATCAGCGTCAGCGGAGCGTCGACGATCGACGAATGGGGGTCGCCCTTGAAGTCCGACGACACGAGCGGCTCCTTGCTCACCGCGAGAATGCCCTTCAGCTCACCACCCGCGGCCTCGTCAAACGCGGCGTTGATGTCGTCGGCTGTCGCGGGCTTGCTCAGCTGCACGGTGAGGTCGACGACCGACACGTCCAGAACTGGCACCCGAAACGCCATGCCCGCGAATCTGCCCGCCAGCTCGGGCAGCACCTCGGCTACGGCGCGGTTGGCGCCGGTGGAGGTCGGGATGATGTTGTCCGCCGCGGCTCGCGCCCGCCGGAGGTCCTTGTGCGGAAGGTCCTGCAGTCGCTGGTCCGACGTGTACGCGTGAATCGTCGTCATCATCCCGCGCTCGATCCCATACGTCTGGTGAAGGACGTGCGCGAGGGGCACGAAGCAGTTGGTGGTGCAGCTCGCGTTGGAGATGACGTTGTGTTTCTTGGGGTCGTAGCCCTTGTGGTTCACACCCATCACGACCGTGTAGTCCTGGTTGGTCGCAGGCGCGGAGATGATGACCTTCTTGGCTCCGCCCTTGTCGATGTGGACCCTGGCTTTGCCTCCGTCCGTGAACAGGCCGGTGGACTCGATGACGATGTCCACATCGAGCTCCTTCCAGGGCAGCTCGGCCGGGTCTTTGTGGCTCATGAACTTCACGTGGTGCCCGTCGACGACGATGTCATCGCCCTCGGTCGAGACGGGTGGTTCGAAGGTGCCGAGTGCGGTGTCGTGCTTGAGCAGGTGGGCGAAGGTGTGGGCGTCGCCGATGTCGTTGACGGCCACGATTTCGAACGACGGCTTCAGCGCGTTGGCCGCGCGGTAGATGTTCCGGCCGATGCGGCCAAAACCGTTGATCCCAACCCTGGTCATATAGACACCCCTTCAAACAAGTGCCGGGCGGGAAGGCCACCCGTCGTGGTGGAAGCGTGCGGATCCGGCCTAAATGTTAGGCGGAGCGACGTGCGCGCTTTGGCGAATGCTCCGCGGTCATGTGGTCGGAGATCTCCTGGAGTCGCCGCAGGCGGTGATTGACCGCCGACTTGGAGAGCTTCATCCGCCTCGCCAGCTCGCCGAGGTTGAGCTCCGGGTTGGCGCTGCGCCAGCGGGCCATCTCCCGCAGCGCAGCAGGCAAGGCGTCGAGCTTGCCGATCGTCTCGAGCCGCTCGATGGCGGCCGCCTGACGCAGCCCAGAACCTACGGTCTTGCCGATGTTGGCAGTCTCGAAGTTGAGGCGGCGGTTCACCTCGCCGCTGACCTCACGCATGACCCGCACGCTTTCGAATTCCATGACCGCGCGGCTCGCGCCCATCCACGAGAGCAGGCGCACGATGCCGTCGCCCTCTTTCACATAGACGACGTGCTGGCCGCCACGATCCATCACCCCGACCTTCGCGCCGGCCGACTCGGCAACACCACCGATCACGCTCGCCCACGACTCACTGGGCGCGACGAATTCGAGGTGGTAGCGCGACGACGGCGCGTTGACCGACCCGCACCCGAGAAAAAGGCCGCGCAGCATTGCCTTGCGGTCGCACGTCGCATCAGGCACCACGCGCACGGCCGCTTGCGTGAAAGCCGGCTCGAGACCGGCCGGCAGCGCGAGCTCGATGAAGATGGCCATGCGCTTCTTGGTCTTGACCGCCTGATACTTCGCCTCCATGTGGCCCACCGCGCGGCCGAGCCTGACCACCTTGCGCGCGACCGTGTTCCTGAGCAGCGAGAAATACGCCGCCTGGCCGTCGGTCGACCTCTTGATCAGGCGCGCGCGCGATCCGAAGTAAATGCCCAGCAGCTCGCTCAGCTGGCAGCAAGGCCTGGCCGGCAGAAGTCCGGCCATCTCGTTTTTGACGTCGGCCGAGAAGGAAATTCCAACTACCTCCCCAGGGTTGGTCGCCCTCGCGTTCCCTCGTCCCCCAGGTGCAGTCTACTGAGCCGGTGATGGCGCGCGCACCCGTCGTCAACCCTCCTCAGAGCAAGCTGCTGGACCTGTATCGGACGATGGTGTTGGCGCGTGCGATCGAGCGCCGCCTGTGGGTATTGGAACGCCTCGAGAACGTGCCTCAACCGATCCGCGTGACCGGGTTCGAGGCGGTGCAGGTGGCCGCGGCAGCTGTCTTGCGACCGGGTCACGACTGGGTGGTGCCGTGCCCGCTCGACCTCGCGCTATGCCTCGCGATGGGCATGTCCCCTGTCGACGTGATGCTCGCCGTCTTCGGAAAGGCATCGCCTTACGTGTCGAGGGCATCCCGTGTGGTCAACACGCCGGCGATGGGCGGACGGCATGTCGCTCAGGCCGCCGGCATCGCCTACGCGACCCAGGTGTCAGGCCGGGACGAGGTCACGCTCGTATGCACCGACGAGCGCGGGATATACGCCGGCGACTGGCACGAGGGCATCAACTTCGCGGGGGCGCACGCACTGCCTTTGATCTGCCTGGTCGAAGAGATCGCGGATGCTTCGCGCCCGATCGCCCAACGGTTGGATGCGTCGCCGGCTACCCGTGCCGAGGGCTATGGGCTCGCCGCCGAGACCGTCGACGGCGGCGATTTCGGCGCCACGCTGGGAGCCTTCTCGCGAGCGGCGGAGCGGGCGCGGTCGAAGGGCGGCGCAACGCTCATCCACGCGGTCGTCGTCCAGCTCACGTCCACCTCTCCGGACGGACGCATGCGGCCCCCCGAGGAGCTGGAGGCGCAGGCCTGGCAGGACCCGATCGATCGCATGCGGCGGCGCCTGGAGGCGGACAGGGTGCTCACGCTCGCCGCGGACGACCAGATCCAGCGCGAGTCCGCGCGCGCCGTCGAGGCGGCGGTCAGCGAGGCCAGGCAGGCTCCCTCCCCAGAAGGAGCCCGGGCGCTGGACAATGTCTTCTCGAGAGAACCACGTGGCTGAGATGAGGATGATCGAGGCTGTGCGCGCGGCCATCACGGAGGAGATGGAGCGCGACGAGCGCGTGCTCGTGATGGGCGAGGACGTCGGGCGCAAAGGTGGAGTCTTCGGGGCCACCGACGGCCTGTATGCCAGGTTTGGCGAGGCCCGCGTGCTCGATACACCGCTCGCTGAATCCGGCATCGTCGGCGTCGCCATCGGCGCCGCCCTCAACGGGCTCATCCCGATCGCGGAGATCCAGTTCGCCGACTTCATCCACCCCGCCTTCGACCAGATCGTCAGCGAAGCCGCGCGCACGCGCTACCGGTCCAATGGCGACTGGTCGGTCCCGATGGTCATCCGCACGCCGTTCGGTGGCGGCGTGCATGGCGGGCTCTATCACTCGCAATCCATCGAGGCTTTTTATGCCCACGTGCCGGGGCTCAAGGTCGTGGTGCCGAGCATGCCCGCGGACGCGCACGGGCTTCTCAAGTCAGCGATTCGCGACCCTGACCCCGTTCTCTTCCTGGAGCACAAGAAAATCTATCGACTCGTCGCCGAGGAGGTTCCGGATGGCGACCACCTGGTGCCGATCGGCCCCGCGGTCGTGCGGCGAGAGGGCACCAACATCAGCTGCTTTGCGTGGGGCCTCATGACGCATTACTGCTTGCAGGCAGCCGAGCAGCTT
>VBGM01000172.1 GCA_005880855.1 Chloroflexota bacterium | reverse complement strand
TCTTTCTTCTGCGTCGCTATCGCTTTGTTTGGACAAAGCACGTGTCCCGTGCGCGGGAGGCGACATCAAGCAGCTGAGCCTGGGCCCCGTGAGCTTCGGCGCATGTGGGCCGTCCATGCTGTGGCGCGCAACCCCAGAAGTCGCGCAGCTACTCACTCAACCGCTCGGTTTCGATGGTGCGCCCGAAGCAGATCGTATGCGTTGGCTCAACGGCTTTCGGCGGTTGCTCGACGAGCTCGACTCACCACTGCAGGTCGTTATCCAGACCGAGCCCGGATCAGAAGGCGAGCCGCTCGCGGGCGAACCTCGGCCGCGCGACTTCGACGAGATGCGGAGCGCGGACCTGTCGTTCGTCGAGCGCATGGCGCGCTCACCCTCAGCCCTTCGGCGGTTGACCTCGCTGGTCGTGGCGAAGGCACACGGGCCGCGCCTCGAGGCGGCGCTGCGGGAGATGGGCGTTGGTGTTTCGGCTTCAGCGCAGCCGGCCCAGGCGGTGTTTGGCGAAGAGCTGCCTCACCACCTCACGATCCACGATGGGTGGAGCCGCTCTTGGTACGTGGAGCGCATGCCAGGGATGGAGCTCGAGGCCGGCTGGTTGTTTCGCCTCATCCCATCCGGGCTCAGGATCCGCCTCGCCTGGCATGCGGACCCGTTGCCGGTCGCGTGGGTAGTCGACTATCTCCAGCGCCAGCTGACCAACATGAGGACCTCGCGCTTGCAGGAGCTCAACGCCGGAACGAGCGATCCGCTGCTGGCGGGAGCGCTGCCGAACACCGAGGACCTACAGCGGCGCCTCGCCTCGAGCCAGGAGAAGGCCTTCCACGTATCGGTCTACATCACACTCGTCGCCGTTTCGCTACCCGCGCTCGAGGAAGGATCTGAAAAAATTCGGGCTGCGGCACGGGCGACCCTTTGCGAGCTGCAGCCGTGCACGTTCCGAATGCTCGAAGGTCATCTGGCGACTCTCCCGGCAAACGTCGACCAGCTCGCACGCAAGCGCGTTCTCGACACGAGCGCGCTCGTCACATTTCTTCCATGGTCGGGAGCGGAGATTCAGCAGGTAGGGGGGCTGGTCGTTGGCCAGAACCGCTCCAGCGGCGCTCCTGTGCTCGTGGACCCATTCGACCAGCGGCGCTATGCGAACGCCAACATAGGCGTCTTCGGCTATTCGGGCGCCGGCAAGACATATCTGCTGTCGACACTTCTTATGGGATCGCTGGGGCGCGGCACCCAGGTCTACGTCATCGACCCTGAGCACGAGTACGGCAACCTGGCTCGTCACCTCGGCGGAATCGACGTTCAGCTCGCACTCGGGTCAGGCCACTCATTGAACGTGCTCGATCTTCGTCCGTCGAATCGCCGCGACGAAGCCTGGATTGGGGCGGCGACCGCCGATGCGGTCGATCTTTGCGGGACAATCTGCGGAGGTCTCGACGAGTCCGAGCGGGCTGTGGTCGAGACCGCGGCTCGCGCCGCATATGCCTCTTGCGACCGGCCACTCCTCGGTGATGTCGCAGCCCGGCTTCCGGAAGCGTCGCGGGTCTCGGCGGTCTTGGGCCGTTGGGTGCATGGCAGCCTCGGTCAGATGTTCAGCGCTCCGACGAACATCGATCTCGACGCGCCGGTCGTGGTGTTCGGCATGCGCGAGCTCCGCGATGAGCTGGTGGCGCCGGTTCACTTTCTGCTGGCCGAGGCCCTGTGGACCCGGATCAAGCGCAACGACCGCCGCACGATGCTCGTAATCGACGAGCTTGGCCTCCTGTTCGAGGACCCGACGATACGGCGGTTCGTGGTCAACCTTGCGCGCAGGATTCGGAAATACAACGGCTCCCTCGTTTTCGCGACGCAGAATCCCGGCGATCTTCTGAGCTCCGAGCAAGGCGCGGTGGTCGCCACCAACCCGGCTCTGCTCTTTCTCGGCGCGCAGCGGCCCGGCGAGGCGGCCAAGCTCGAGAGCGCTTACCACCTCAGCCCCAAACAGCGAGCGTTTCTCGAGTCCGCCAGGCGAGGCGACTTCCTGCTGGCGGCTGGGGCCGATCGGCTAGCCATGCGCGTCCAGGCGCCGGCATGGCAGGAAGAGGCAATGCGCCTGTCGCGGGAAACGGCGCGACCGCCGCCCATTACGGGTAGGCTAATTCGCGTGCGGAGAGTGCTCCATTACCGGCTTTATGGGCTGCCAGAGCAACGCCTCGAGCGTGTACATGACCAGTTCGAAGCGCTGACGGCTGCTCGCACGTGGCGCTGCGAACCGCCGTGGGTGGCCAGCTCTCACTCGCGCGGCCTTTTCGAGATGGAGTACTTCCGGCACGTGCGCAACGAGGACGGAGCTGGGACGACCGCGGCGGGTTTCCTAAAGATGGCGGGCGACGAGACGGACGCCCTCATCATCGCCATCTTCCTTCGCGACCTGAGCGCCGAGTACGCGATCAGGACTTCGCTGAGGGACGAGGACCATCCGCTGGCCAAGCTGCGCCGGCTGGAGTTCGACCATGGCCGCCTGCCGAGCGGGCAATCCCTGGAGGATGTCCTCGCCAAGCGCCCCGTGATCAAGAAGGTTCACGGCGAGCGCATCCTCTTTTATCCTCCGACCTTTCGCCTTCACTCGCAAAGTCCGCCGAGCCCCGAATGGGCATACGCCCTGTTCGGAATCCGGGCTTATGCCCCGACGTTGTTGGAAGCCGAGCAGGAAGCCCTCAAGATCTTGAGAGGCTTCGGACACCTTGCCGGCTGAAGGCACCCTCGCGCGCGAGGGAGTCGTCGCGTCGGCGGACGGCACCAAGCTCTCTTACCGCGCCTGGCCTAAAGCCGGCGCCATGACATCGTTCGCGGTCATCCACGGTCTCGGCGAGCACTCTCGCCGCTACGAGCGCTTCGCGATGGGCATGGCCAGGCACGGCTTCGCGACGTTTGCCGTCGATCTGCGCGGCCACGGCAAGAGTGGGGGCCGCCGCGGCCACGTCGACTCTTGGAACCAGTGGATGGACGACATCGCGGCGTTCGTGGCGCACGTCGAAGGCCTCGCCGAAGGTGAGGTGGTGCCGGTCGGTCATTCGTTCGGGGCTGCTGCCCTGCTGAGCACGGTGCTCGCCCGCAAACTCACGGAGACGAGGCGATTCGTCCTGTCCAGCCCAGCGCTCCGGCTCAAGACCACCATACCCGGCTGGAAACTGGCCCTCGGCAAGGCAACATCGGTGTTACTGCCCACCCTGACTCTTGACAACGAGGTCGATCCGAAAACACTGTCCCGGGTTCCGGAGGTGGTCGAGGCCTACCGCACCGATCCTCTCGTCCACAGCAAGATCTCGAGCCGGCTCTACAGCGAGTGGGGAGCGGCGTGCAAGGCAATCTTCGAGCGCGCAGGGGAGATCAAAGTTCCATTTCTGATCCTCGCCGGCGCTGACGACCGGCTTATCGACCCCGCCGGAAGTGAAGAGTTGCATTCGCGTAGCGAAAGGGCGAGCACGCTAAGACTCTTCGATGGCCGGTACCATGAACCTTTCAACGACGTGGACAGCGAGGAGGTCTTCGGCGTGATCGCGGACTGGTTGTCAGCGTGACCCTCGACCCCGGGTCGTGGTTGTCTTGGATCATCGTCGGTCTGATCTCAGGTGCCGTCGCCGCTCGTGTAGTGGCTGGCCGTGGGTTCGGATGCATCGCCGACATCGTGGTCGGGGTGGCGGGCGCCATCATCGGCGGATTCCTGCTGGGCGCCGTTTTCCATATGACCGGGACGGTCGGGTTCTGGGGCAGCATCGTGGTCGCGTTTATCGGCGCGGCCGCACTGTTGGCGGCGCTGAAGCTCTTATCCGGCGGTCGCCTCTGAGCTCGAGGCTGCAGCAGCCGCTGAGCTGACGCGTTGGACTTCGGCCGCCACCTCAGCCGGCGCAAAGATGGGGATGTCGTGCGGCGTGTCGAACCACCGGACTTCAATTCTTGGCGCGAGCTCGGCCAGCCGCGCGGCGCCTAGCTCTTTCCAGCCGGCGACTCTGGCCGGGCCATCGCGGGCAAGCATTGCAATCGCGGGAACGTCAATGCGCGGCCAGAGCACATCCGGCTGGGAGTCGTACAGACCGCGCAGTAGCTCGAACCTCACGGCCGATTTCAGCGTGAGCACGAACGCGCTGCCGTTCTTGACCACTCGAGCTTTCACGAAGGGAAGGAGGTCATCGCCCCATGCGCCTTGGAAATCGCTCTCCGACTGGGCGATTGCCTCCGCAAGCGAGGCGAAGCGCGGCAGCGGCGGCTGCATGAATCGCTGCGCGTCTTCCCAGCTGAACATGTTGGCTGCGCTCTGGACGGGTCCATCGATAAAGACAAGACCAGCAGCGAGTCCCGGTCGCGTGCCTACCAGCTCGAGCGCGACGGTCGCACCCCACGAATGGCCGACCACAACCGGCCTGTCGATGCCGACTACGTCGATCACGAGGGCAGCGTCGTCGAGCAGCTGGTCCATGGTGTAACCGCCGGCCACCGGTGGTTCATGGGGTGGCAGGCCGGTGCGGCCGTGGCCGCGCTGGTCGAGAGCCACGATCCGGTGGCCAGGCAGTCTGCTCGCGAGCCGGTCCCAGTAGCGGGCGTTGGAACTGAGGCCGTGGAGCATCAGCAATGGCCTAGCGCCGGGCGCGCTTTCAACAGGTCTCCACTCGACGTAGTGGAGGCTGACGCCTTCTCGCTCCAGCCAGCCCTCGACCGGTTCGCCCAACGGCCTTAGCCTAGCCCGCGGCGGCCGCCACTTTCTCCTGTTCAGCAGGAACAGGCTGCGCCGCTGCTGGTTGCCGGCGCCGCTTGATGAGCAGCGTCGTCAATGCGGTGAAGGCTAGAAAGGCGATC
>VBGM01000163.1 GCA_005880855.1 Chloroflexota bacterium | reverse complement strand
GCGCACCGCAGCCCGCAATTCGGAGAGAGGATCGAGCTCGTCCAGCACGCTAAAAGCATACCAAACATAAGTTTGGGAATCAAGCGTTAACAGGCCCAATTTGATCTCAAAAACGAAGAGAGCTAACCCCACCCGGCGCTCCGCGCCGACCTCCCCGAAACCGGGGAGGTGGACGACTCCATGCGCGCAATCTGGCCCCTAGACCTAACCCAAACTCCCTCCTCCCAGTCCGTCCTCGTCCAGCCACTCCGGGTGTGCCTTTAGCCGCTGAGCCCCCTACCTACCCCTGCCTGTCCTCCAACCCAAGACCGAACATGGCCTCGAGGTCGTGCGCGGAGAACTGCTGGAACGCGACCATCGTCTGCGTGCGCTCGATCCCGTCGATCTTCGTCAGCCGCTGCGTGACCACGTCGGCAAGCTGCTCGTGCTCCCGAACGCGCACGATGGCGACGAAGTCCCATTCGCCGGTGACCGTGTACACCTCGGAAATTCCAGGCACGTCGGCCAGCTTGGGCCCGAGGCTCGTAAGTCCTGAGCGTGTGGACTTGACCAGCAGGACCGCGGTCAGCATTGCTACTTCGCGGCGACGGGCACGATCGCGCCGGTCGCCTCGCCGTAGGCCCAAACATCCATGTCGCCATACGTGATGCCGTTGTGGCCGAGGATCGTGCAGATGTGCGTGCGGTGATCGTTGCCATGATGCAGCGCCTGGATGACAACAACGCCTGAATGCAGCGTGAAGAGGCCATCCGAAAATTTCGCTTCGTGCGCCTCATCCGGAGATGTTTGCGGGGCGATCTCGATCAGCTGATCCCCGCTCCGAACGGCATGCTCTCTCAGCACGGCGATACCCGGGAACACACCATCCCTCTCGCTGATCCGCGGCTCGCCGGCGCCGAGGCGCTTGAGGTATCGCTGTTCGGCCGCCAGCAGGTGGAAGAACGTGGATGCGATGGTGCCGTACGTCCCGGGCGCCGTCATCTCCAGCTGCTGGTCGGTGAACCCGGCGCACACGTCAAGGAGGTGCAGGTTCGCCCACTTGTTGTAACGAAAAGCCTCGACGAGGAGCGGCTCCATCGGCCGATTCTAGTACGGAGTAGACTGTAAAGGCATGCGCCTTGACAGCCTCGCGGCCAGGAGCCGCCACCTTGCCTTGTTCGAACGTTACGGGGCGCTTCTCACCAAGCACCAGCAGGAGGTCCTCGACCTTTCGCTGAGAAGCGATTGGTCTCTCGCCGAGATCGCCCAACACCAGGGCACGTCGCGCGCGGCGGTGCACGACATCGTCCGGCGCTCGACCGACGGCCTGGAAGATTTCGAGAAGCGGCTTGGCCTGCTCGCCGAAGCAGGGCGCCGGCGTCGCAAGCTGGCCTCGCTCGAGCGTGAGCTGGCGGGACTGAAGCGGCGCATGGCTGAGCTCGAGGTCTAGATGTTCGAGGCGCTCGGAGACCGGCTGGCCGCTGCCCTGAAGAAGATCACGGGTCGCGGGGTCCTTCGCCCCGAAGATGTCGAAGCAGCCCTCCGGGAGGTGAGGCTGGCGCTGCTCGAGGCCGACGTCAACTTCAAGGTTGTCAAAGAATTCGTCGAGCACGTCCGGGCGCGGCTCGTCGGCGTCGAGGTGTCGCCTGGCCTCACTGCTCCGCAGCAGGTGATCAAGGCGGTCAACGCCGAGCTGGTCGAGCTGCTCGGAGGCAACTCCGAGGGCCTTCGCTACGCACCTGATCCGCCTACAACGGTCATGCTCGTTGGCCTGCAGGGATCTGGCAAGACCACTACCGCTGTGAAGCTGGCCCTGCTCGCCAAACGTGACGGTCACAAACCCGCGGTCGTTGCTCTCGACCTACGCCGACCGGCTGCCGTCGACCAGTTGCGGATGCTGGCCGAGCGCGAAGGCGTCGCGTTCCACGGGGGGCAGGGCAAGGTCGAGGACATCGCCCACTCCGCGGTCAAGGAGGCGCAGCGGCTGGGTCAAGACTTCGTGATCCTGGACACCGCCGGCCGCCTACATGTGGACAACCAGCTCATGGACGAGCTGAAGCGGTTGAAGTCAGCGGTTACAGTGACGGAGACCTTCCTTGTCGCCGACGCCATGACCGGCCAGGAGGCGGTGCGAGTGGGGGAGGCCTTCGGTGCCGGGGTCGGACTCGACGGTGTCATCCTCACCAAGCTCGACGGCGACGCGCGCGGAGGCGCTGCGCTGTCGCTCCGCCTGGCGACGGGCCAGCAGATCCGGTTCGCCGGCACCGGCGAGAAGCCGCAAGACCTCGTGATCTTCCACGCGGAGCGCATGGCGTCGCGGATACTCGGCATGGGCGATGTCCTCAGCCTGGTCGAGCAAGCGGAGCGATCCATCGACCATGAGGCAGCGAAAGAGCTGCAGACCCACCTGCGGGCGGGCCACCTGACGTTCGATGACTTCCTCCTGCAGGTGAGGCAGCTGCGAAGCATGGGCTCGCTCGAAGGCATCCTCGACATGGTTCCCGGCGGCGCGGCCTTGAAGGGCCAGGTGGCAGGCGCCGACACGGAGCGGGAGGTCCGCCGCATGGAGGCGGTCATTCTTTCCATGACCACACGAGAGCGGGCGCACCCGGAGATCATCGATGGGGCCCGCCGGCGGCGTATCGCGCGTGGCAGCGGCCTTCAGCCGGCCGACGTCAACAAGGTTCTCAAGGCGCGCGACGCGATGCAGAAGCTCGCCAAGCAGTTCGGAGTGGGAAATCGCGGTGGCAAAGCCGGCCTGGGCCGGCTGTTTGGACAAGGAGGTTCGGGTTGGTCAAGATAAGGTTGAGGCGGATGGGGGCGAAGAAACACCCCTTCTACCGCCTGGTGGTGGCGGACTCGCGCTCGCCGCGAGACGGCCGGTTCATCGAACATCTCGGGTATTACGATCCGATGACGGACCCTGTAAAGGTGAGCATCGACGTCGCCAAAGTCGAGCGCTGGCTCCAGCAGGGCGCTCAGCCGAGCGAGGCCGCAAGGAGCCTGTTGAAGCGGGAGGGGATTCTTGAGCGACGCGCAGAGAAGTCGACCGATAAGGCGTGACCCGCGGCGGAGCGGAGGCGGCTACAACCGACCATTCAGGCGCGAGGGTCCTCCCGGGCCGGCGGGGCCGGGAGTCGACTACCGCGCGCTGGTCGAATATGTAGCCAAGACGCTCGCCGAGAAGCCGGACGAGGTGCAGGTGGAGGCGTTTGAACGCGGAGGTGGGACCGTGGCCATCAAGGTCAAGCTCGCTGACGGCGACGTCGGGCGTTTCATCGGCAAGGCGGGGCGCAACATCGAGGCGGTGAGGACACTCGTCCGGGTCGCCTCGCTGCGCGACCGCAAGCGGGTGTTCGTTGACCTGGCCAATCCATCCCTTACCCATACGTCGCCTCGCGATCGTCGCGAGCACGGGGGAGGCTCGGGCTCGTGATCCGCGTCGGCCAGGTGTTCGGTGCCTATGGTCTCGATGGCGCTGTCAAGGTCTATCCCTTGACAGACTTCGCCGATCGTTTCCAAACTGGATCGGCACTCGTCCTCGACGGGTGTGAGCGCCAGGTGGAGTGGAGCCGCCCCGGCCAGCCAGGTCTGGTCGTCAAGCTCCAGGGCATCGACAACCGGACGGTCGCGGGCCTGTTCCGCGGCCGCTATCTCGAGGTTCCGGATGAAGCCGCACGCGGGTTGGGGGATGGCCGTTACTACCATCACCAGGTCGTCGGGCTGCCGGTACAGACCGGCTCGGGCCTGCCGCTGGGCACGATCGAAGAGGTGCTCGAGCGGCCGGCCAATGACGTGTGGGTGAGCCGCGAAGGCTCAGTCGAGCACTTGATCCCCGCGACGCGCGACGCCGTGCTCGAGGTTGACCTCCAGGCACGGCGGGTCGTGGTCGCCGACTGGCTGATCCAGGTCGAGGACGCGTAGACAGCCATGCGATTTGACGTCGTCACGATCTTTCCCGCCATGTTCGGACACGTGTTCGAGCACGGCGTGGTGGGTCGTGGCATCGAGCGCGGGATCGTGCAGCTCGAGGCGCACGACCTGCGCGACTTCACTCACGACCGTCACCGGCAGGTGGACGATATGCCGTTCGGCGGCGGTCCTGGCATGGTCATCAAGCCGGAGCCGGTGTTCGAGGCGGTAGAGTCGATTCGGCCTCACAACCCGGGTCCGGTGGTGCTCATGGAACCCTGGGGCGAGCGCCTCGACCAGAAGCTCGCCGCGGAGCTCGCGGCGGAATCCGGCCTGATCATCGTATGCGGTCGCTACGAAGGCATCGACGATCGAGTGCGGACCGGGCTTGCATCACGCGAGATATCGATCGGCGACTACGTGCTCAGCGGCGGCGAGATTCCAGCCATGGTGTTGATCGACGCCGTGGCGCGGCTTCTGCCAGGTATCGTTGGCGATCCGGAATCGCTGGCGCAGGACAGCTTCACCGAATTGGCGGCGGGGTGGCCGCAGTTCACCCGACCCGCCGACTACCGGGGGTTGATGGTCCCCGACGTGCTCCTTTCGGGCGACCACGCCCGCATCAAACAATGGCGCCGCCACCAGGCGGCCGAAAGATCTTCCGTCCATATCAAGGAGTTGAAAGAGTCATGAACGTCATCCAGCAGCTCGAAAAGGAGCAGCAGAAGGAGAAAGTGCCCGCATTGCGCGCGGGCGACACGGTCAAGGTGCATGCCAAGGTCGTCGAGGGCACGCGTGAGCGCATTCAGGTCTTCGAGGGCACGGTCATCCGCGTAACCGGCGGCGGCCTGCGCCAGAACTTCACCGTGCGCCGCGTCACGCACGGCGTCGGTGTCGAGCGCACCTTCTTGATCCACTCACCACGCATCGACAAGATCGACGTGCTCCGGCACGGCGATGTGCGGCAGGGCCGCCTCTACTACTTGCGAGGCAAGGTCGGCAAGGAGGCGCGCATTCGCGAGCGAAGGCGGCTGATCCGCGAGCCCGAAAGCGGTACCGAAGCCCCCGCGAACGGCGAGGAGGAATCCGAGGAGTAGGCCCTTGTTAAGGGAGTGGCGCCCCGATCGTCTCGCCGGTAACCTCCTTTTGGTGACGACGCTGTGAGCAGGCCGATGCTGTGGCGCTACGAGCGAATGGCCGTGTCGATGGGCTACTCGGTCGTGGCCGGCGTCGACGAGGTCGGGATGGGCCCGCTGGCGGGCCCGGTCGTGGGGGGCGCCGTGGTGCTCGAGGTCGGGACGAGGATTCCGGGGCTCGACGACTCGAAGCTGCTCACGCCGGAGGAGCGCGAGCGAGTCGACCGGATCATCCGCCGCCGCGCCCTTGCCTGGTCGGTCTGCGCGGTGGACCACGCCCAGGTCGACCGGCTGGGTCTCATCAAGGCCCGCCACCTCGCGACCGCGGGAGCGGTGGCGGGGCTAAAGATCCCGGCCGAGTACCTCCTCGTCGACGCCTGGGACGTGCCCGAAGCACCACTGCCGCAGATGGCGGTCGTGCGTGGCGACCGGACCTGCGCGTCGATCATGGCCGCGAGCATCGTGGCCAAGGTCGCCCGCGACAAGACGATGGTCGAATACGACCACGTCTACCCGGGCTACGGCTTCGCGTTCCATAAGGGCTATGCGACGCCCGAGCACCGCGCCGCCATCCGGCGCCTCGGCCCGAGCCCTATCCACCGCACGTCATGGGCGCCCTTCCGCGAGTTCGTCGCCAACTGACGGTCGGCGGCGGCACGAGTGGCCCGCATCTCATCGGCTCAGGACGCCGAATGCGTGCGTCACGGGGCCCGTCACGTCGTCGTCGCGCATCTAAAATGCGCTCCTCCTAGTGCCACCCGTTCCTTCGCCTCGGCGCCCTGACCGGCGCCCCAAAGGGGCGCCTGCCGCGATCTGCGAACCACTAGGCCGCCTCCGACCGTCTGCGCTGGGACGCGCCGGAGAAAAGGCGGCGTCCGAGCTGATGAGGCGGCGAGGTTACGAGGTGGTGGGCGCCGGCTTCACCGCCCGGCGGGGCGAGATCGACCTCATCTGCCGCCGAGGCGGCGAGCTGGACGCGGAGCAGTGAGGCCTTTGGGACCCCGGCCGAGGCGGTCGGCCCGCGCAAGCGGCGCGCGCTGGCTGCAGCGGCCGCCGAGCACAGACTGCTTGCAGGCTGGAAGGGTCCGATCCGCTACGCGGTCGTCGGCCTGGTCACCCGGCCTGACGGCGGCTTCGACGGCGAGGTCATCGAAGACCCGTTCGACTGACAGTGGGTTCAGGGCGTGGCGGGTGAAGTTGCCTCGATAGCGACCAGGGGCTGTTCGACCCCACGTCTGGCGACCGGCACCGCGACCAAGGCGATCGCACCAGCAGCCACGACGACCACGGTCGAGGCAAGAAACATGACGCGGGCTCCAAGCGTCCCGTAGACGACGCCGCCGCCGAGCGCGCCGATGATGGGCGCCAGCCCGAACATCACGGACTTGAAGAGCGCCTGGCCGGTAGCTCGAAGTCGCGACGGCGAAAGGTCATTGGCGATGGTCACAGCCGCAACGTAGGTGAGTGCAAAGCCCACGCCAACCGCGAGCTTCAACAACGCGACGACAAGGGCGTTGGGGATCAGTGCCCAAGCTATGAATACGCCCAGGTAGATAGCGCAACCTAGCGCGAACAGGGCCGGGTGGCTGAGGTATTTGGTCAGGACGTGCGTGTAGCCCATGGTCGGGATCTCGGTCAAGGACTGAAACGCTGCCGCTGCGCCGACCAAGAATGCGCCGCCGCCGAGGACGCTGATCTGAAGGGTGACAAAGTTTTGTGTCGCGGCGAGCGAGATTCCGAGGAGAAGGCAACTAAACAAGAATCCCACCATGGCGAGCGGAATCCCGCCCAGCCGCACTCCCTTGACGGCGGGAGTGGCAGTGTCGGCGGTCATCGCTTCCGGCTTGACGGCGCGCCACACCCACAGAGCGACGATTGCGGTGAGCGGCGCATAGATAAAAGGGATGAGGCGCAACCCGAACACGTAGTAGGCGGCACCGGACGCGACCGCTGAGACGGCCCAGCCGGCGCTCATGCCGAGCCGGATCCGCGCGTAGCCTGTGCGGCTCAACGTCCGCAGCTTGCGCAACGCGATTGCGTCGAGGAGTGTCAGCGGAGACCTGACGAGAGTGAGGCCGACGATCAGGAGCCCGAGGACCGCTCCATCTCGTGCCAGGACGAGAGTGAGGGCGAGCGCAGCTGCGGCCGAAGTCCCGGCAAGAAGAATCCGCTCGGGCCTGAAGCGGTGGTCGGCCAGATAGCCCCACGCGAGGCCGGCGAAGAGCCATACCAGCGCCATGCCGGCGAGGACTGCTCCGATGGCCGCGGCGCCCAGGCCGCGCTCGAGGAGGTACAGAGGGATGAAGGGCAGGAACGTGCCGTCGGCCACTCCGACGAGTACGAACGCCCGTCTGATGCCCCGGATGTCCGGTTCCATGCGTGACGCATAGAGTGGCAAACGCGCTTACGTTTGCGACTACCAAGCGGTAAATGTTTTTGACGTGGTCCGCCGAGGGCTACACGGCCCGACGTGGCGAGATCGACATCGAAGACCCTCTCGACTAGGCGGCTACGGATAGGCTGGTCGGAGACGCACTCGTCGAGTCGCTCGAAGGAGGTGAAACATGGTCGCCGTTGGCAACAACGTCCACATCTTTGCTCGGCCCAGCCGGCGCGGGGCCCTGCGATCGCTGTTCGAGACTGTCCTGAGCTGCCAGGTCGCAACTGTCGAACATCCGGGGATGGTCGAACCGATGTTGATCGTCAGGTTGCCGGGCGGCGGGCACATCAGCATCGAGTTCGTCGACGATGCTGATGACGCAGATCAGCCGAGACTCGCCACCTGGCTTGAGCTGCGCACGGCCGACCCCGCCGCTTTGATGAAGACGGTGCTGGGCGCTGGATTGCGTGAGGTGAAGCACCCCGGACACCCCTATTACTTCATGGCGCCGGGTGGCCAGGTGTTCACGATCGCTCCGGCCAAGGAGTAGTGCTTCGGCTGCTTCAGGCTCGAGTGTCCTGAGGCCCATCAGGCGGCGCAGCCGATAAGGGGCATCGGGTCGGTCGGTACACCGCCAACCTCGAACTGGAGATGGAGGTGCGATCCAATCGAAAGTCCGGTACTGCCCACCAGACCGACTTTGTCGCCTTGCTGCACACGCTGGCCGATGGCGACGGCGGCTGACGACATGTGGGCGTAAATCTCGACAAGCCCATAGCTGTCGGTCACCTCGACGCGAATGCCGAAGTCAAGCGCGGGACCCGCCGCGGTCACGATTCCGCCGGCGGCTGCTGCGATGGGAGTGCCGTACGTCGCAAGGATGTCGACCCCGGTGTGGAAGTGCAGGTAGCCGCCGTACGCCGGCTCCAGCTGGAATGACGTCGGGCCGAATTTCTGGATGATCGGGGCCCCGGCGATCGGGCACACCAGCTGACCTGGCCTGATCGGGTCCGCGGGTACGCCAGACGAAAGATTCGGACCCACCGCAGGGTCGACTGGGATCACGAGCATCGATCCGGGCGTGAGCGGGTCGCGGATCCGATTGAAGTCGACGATGGTGCCCGCGTCGAGGCCGTAAGCCGCCGCCACACTCGCCAGTGAATCGCCCTTCTTGACCGCGACCACGAAGCCAGGCACTGGCGCAACGAGCAGCACCCGTCCAACCTTGATCGGGACGCGCAGGCCAGGGTTCGACCAGGTGATTTCTCGCAGAGTGACGCCAAGCGTTTTGGCAATACCGGCCGGCGTATCGCCCGCTTTGACCGTATAGAAGATAGGTGCGCGGCTCGGCAAAGGCGCGGTGGGGATGGGTATCGGCTTGATGATCGCGGTGTCTCTGCCCATCGATGCATCGCCCACATTGGCCGCCCGAACATCGATCGGGCCGTTCGCCGGTTTCAGGTATGTCGAGAAGCTGACGCCATACAGCACCGCAGCGAACAGCAGCACCACTGCATGGCTCATGTAGCGGTTTATCCGCAACGCCTACCCCCGAACGTCTCGTTTTCGCGCTTTCGGCGCGAAAGTGGCAAAACCGTAGCAGACCAGGCAGGTTCAGGGATCAGTCTGTTGTTCGGAGCGGCGATCCAGGAGGCCTGACGGGCCAAATGCCGCGAGGTAGATGTGGCCGGCGATCAAGGCGGTGAGGGCAAGACTGGCCAGCACATGTAGATCGCGGGCACGCTGGACGAGCTCGCCGCCGAACCACCCCCACCAGTACATCGGCACTCCGCTCGCCAGCAGAATCCCGAGCGCGACCGCGACCAGCGCCGCAAGCAGCTTCTGACCCGCGTTGAAGCGACCGCGCGTTGAGCTCGGCTCCTCGTACTCGTAAACGGATAGGAACACATCCCACGGCCGGCGAAACCAGTCCCAATCGAATCGATCCCAAAAGCTCAGCTCACGCTCCAGGCGCCGGGCATCGCTCCACCGCAGCGCTGGGATCACGAGCAGGATCGCAACCAGCAACAGCGCCGCGATGACGTGCGAGGTGCGCACCCAGAAGCGCTGGCCCACGACCTGGCTCAACCACGGGACGTACATGACGATTCCCGTGGCCATCAGGACCAGCACGGCCGATGCCACCGACCAGTGCAGTGTCTTCTCAGTGGCGGATGCGCGCATCGGCGTCATAGCCGCGGGCCTCCCAGTAACCGGTAGCCCCGGATTCGATGGCTGTGATGCGCCGCAACCACTTGACCCCCTTGTAGCCGTAGTAGAAAGGCACGACCAATCGCGCCGGCGCACCGCGCTCAGGGCTGAGGGGTGCTTCCGCAAGTCGGAGGGCCACGATGACCTCCGGCCGCAGCGCAGTTGCCATATCGAGGAAGTCAACATATGCGCCGTCCGCTGACTCAAATCTCAAGGCGTGGGCTGCCGGGTGAACACCCGCGCGCTCGAGGAGCGTGGGCACGGAAACACCCATCCAACTCACTCCTGACACAGACCACCCGCTCACGCAATGGAAGTCGGCCTTCACCCGCTGAAGGCGGGCGGCAAGGAGATCATCGATTCCGAGTGACAGAGGTTGGTCCACCAGGCCATCGACGGTGAGTCGCCATCTGGCTCGGTCCCACGAAGGAATCGACCCGGTGACGCTGTAGAAGTGGAAGCCGTCGCCAGGGCTCAACTCCCCAAGCGGTCGTTCGAGCCATGACCGCAGCCCGCTGGGCAGGCCATCTCCGAACGCGATCAATCCTGCGCCGCCCGCAAGCCCGGCGAGAAAGAGCCGCCGGCCGATCGGCCGGCTCACGCCTTCAGTCGGCGCCGGTGGATATAGCGTCCGGAAGGCCCCTCGCCGACCCACTTACCCGATGAAACGAGCAACCGCCCGCCCGCAACCACGGCCTCGATGCCGCCGCGAATCGCCATTCCCTCGAACGGGCTGTAATCCGTGGACATGTGCAGTCCGTTGACACGACGACGCGGGCGCGGATCGACCAACACCAGGTCGGCATCCATGCCCGGCAGCAACGATCCCTTGCCTGGCATGCCGAACAGCCGTGCCGGCTCGGAGGAGCAGAGCCTGACCACATCGTTCATCGGGAGGCGCCCGCTTAAAGCGGCCGAGATGAGGAGTGGAAGCCTAGTCTCGACGCCCGGCAGTCCCGGCGGAATCCGAGTCGAGTCAGAGGCATGGACCTTCTTCTGCGCGCGGTCGAAGCAGCAGTGGTCAGAGTGAACGCCGGTCAGCTCAGAGCCCAGGCTTCGCCACAGGCCCCGAGCGGCGCCGGCCGAGCGCATCGGGGGGCTGCAGACAAACCGCTCTCCGTGCGGTCGCGCGTAGACGGATTCGTCAAGCAATAGATAGTGCGGGCAAGTCTCACCGAAGGCTCGCACTCCGGCCGAGCGGGCTTTGCCGATCTCCTCCGCGACCTCCGGCAGCGTGACGTGAACCAGGTAGACGGTCGCACCACTTTCCCGCGCGAGGTTTAGAACGCTGCGGGCCGCGTCCAGCTCGGCGATCGCGGGCCTGGCCAGCGCGTGATGCCGGGCATCGGCCATGCCGCGCTCGCGCAGCTCGGCGGTCGCCCGTTCGACGATGGCCTCAGTCTCAGCGTGGACCATGACCAGGGAGCGCGACCTGGCCGCTTCGCGCATCACAGCCAGGACCTCGCCTAGCTCGAGCATCATCAGGCCGCGGTACGCGGTGAACACCTTCACCGAGGGCGCGCCGAGCTTGGCCGCCCGCTCGATGCCTGCCAGGGCATCAGCGTCAGCTCGTTGCGTAATCGCAGCATGAAAGCCGAAGTCGATGACTGCCCGTCCAGTTGCTTCTGAGATTCGTCGTTCGACCGCTTCGCCGGGATCTTCTCCTGGCTCAGGGAATGCGAATTCGAGCAGCGAAGTAGTACCGCCGAAGGCTGCCGCCCGGGTGGCGGTGGCGAAATCGTCGCGCGTCTGGAACTCGCCGAACTTGATTCCGATGTGGGTGTGAACGTCGACGCCGCCCGGGAGCACGAGCGCACCCGCCGCCTCGATCACCTGGCCCGTGAAGTGAGTGGACTTCCGCTGCTGGACAAGCCCCGCCACCTTTCCGTTCCGGATGAGCACGTCCGCTCGAAACGAACCCGACTCTAGAACCACGGTGCCGCCGCGGACGAGCGTGTCCATCACCCGTCGACGTAGGTGAGGATGAAACCGCACGCGAGCGCGGCCCAGAGTAGAGGAGTCGGCCGCGCCATCGACATCGGGTGCAGATCGGTCCAACGGCCGACCGCGAAGGCGAGGACTCCGACCCCCAGCAGAAGTCCCGCCACCCCAAACGGAATCCAGCGTGCCACCGCGAATGTAACCGCGAAGGCAATAGTGGCCAGCAAGGCGGCCAGCACCGCGACCGGGCGGGGAACGTCCTCCAGCAAGGTCGCCGCAGTGCCCGCAACCGCCGCCGGCACGAGCACAAGCAAGAACCCGACGTGAACGACGGACGCGGGGATCAAGGCGGCTCCCGCGCCTATCGCGATCACCTCGAACGTGTGCGCGCGGGCGGAGCGCAAGCGTCTTGCCGGTCGCGATAGCCCATAGCCGGCCAAACCCACCGCGGCCGTCGCCAGCCACGCGCCTTGAGAAACGAAGAGCTGCTGGATGATGTCGCTGCTGTCCGTCATCGGGATCGCCGTCCCCACTGCGGTTCCTGCTTGAGGGACAGCGAAGAGCAGCGCGGCGAGGAGTGCTCCGACGCCGACACCAAAGGTCACGACGTGGTCACGCAGGCTGGGCCGATCGCCAAAGATCCATGAAAACAAAAGCCACGAACCGGCCCCGAGATAGACCATCAGGCGCTCGCGAGCTCGCGGATGGTCCGATTCATGCTGATCGGGTCAGGAAACAACACCGGCAGCTGAAGCCCGGCGTTCCGATATGCCATGAGGCGCTCCTTGCAGGCGTCCACGGGACCGACCAGGGCATGCTCCGATACCAGTGAATCGGGGAGCTCGGCGAATGTCGCCTCCAGCCCACCCTCTCGCGCTTGCTCGCGAAGCCGGTCGAGGAACTCGGCGTCGAGCCCGGTTTCCGCGGCCAGGTTGGGGAAATAGACCAGGTACGTCGCAAGGATCGGTCGCACCCGGGCGGCACCCTCGGCCACCGTGTCGGCGAGAGCCACCACCAGGCACTGGCCGACCTCACCCGCAAACCGCCCACCGGCGGCCGCGTCAAGGCGGCCGATCGAGCGTCTCGTGTAGGAGGGAGGCATGAAGGCATTGAGAATGACGCCGTCAGCGATCTCGCCCGCGCAATCGAGAGCGCGCGGCCCGGTGACGCATAAGTAGATCGGCACCGGATCCGTAGGCTGGACCTCCGGCATCAGCCTCTCGAGTTTCGTGTGTCGGCCTTCGAACGAGACCGGCGCGGGCTCCCGCCAGGAGGCCCGAATCGCTGCTACGTATTCGCGAAGGCGGCTCACAGGAAACTCGAATGAGAAACCTTGCTGGGCAAGCGGGTCAGGAGAACCGGGACCGATCCCGAGCACGATGCGGCCGGGGGCGGCCTCCGCGAGAGCGGCCCATGTGATCGCGGTCACGACGGCACCCCTGGTGAACACGTTGATGGCGGCGCTCCCGAGGCGTGCTCGTTCTGTCGTCATCGCGAGTGCAGTGAGCGCGGTCACCGAGTCGCGCGTTATTCGCGTTTCGGCGTGCCAGAGCGACTCGAAGCCGGCCTCCTCCGCCGACCGGCCGATTTCCACCAGGGCACGCAGGTCGGGTCCTCCCAGGAATCCGAGGCCGAGCTTCATGACTCCTGGTAAGCCAGCCGGAAGAGGGTTCTCACGAGGACTTCGATTCCGTGGCCGATGTGCTCGAGCTCCGTCCTCTCGTCGGGCCGGTGGCTGTGTCCACCCTGGCTCGGCACGAAAAGCATGGCCGCAGCACAAATCGTGCCAATGACCTGGGCGTCGTGCCCGGCGTGGGAAGGCATGCGGCGCCACCGGGCCCCCGATTCAACGCAGGAAGCTTCCAGAGCGGCGCAGATCTCGCCGTCGAACAGGATGCCCCGCTGGTCGACCACCTGACCCAACCGAGCATTCAGGCCTCGGCGTCGGCCCACATCGCGAATCAGCTCACGCAGCTCCTGGTCGAAGTTTGTCAGTACCGGGTCATCGGGATGCCGAAAGTCGACGGTGAAGGCGGCCTCGCCAGGCACCTGGTTGAAACCACCTGGGCGGGCCGCGATGCTGCCAACCGTCGCCACGGCAGGCGCGCCCATGCGTTGGGCGAGACGCTCGGTACCGACCATGATCTCGGCCGCCCCGGCCAGCGCGTCGTGCCGCCTAGCCATGGGCACCGTGCCCGCGTGGCCGGAGACTCCCTGCAGGATGACACGGAGTACGCGCACTCCGACCACCCTGTCGACAATTCCGATCTCGTCCCCCGACTCAACGAGGACTGGGCCCTGCTCGATATGGGGTTCTACGAATGCGTGCAGATCCTTCCGTCGCGCGCTCAGGATTGCCCCCGGATCTAGGCCGCACCCTCGCATCGCGTCGCCGATGCTTTCGCCTTGCTCATCGGTCAGCGCTTCTACCTCGGCCGGCGCTATGCGGCCGGCGATCGCGCGGCTACCCCAAAAATTGGACGCGAAGCGACTCGATTCTTCCTCGCAGTTGGCGAACACCTCCAGGGTTCGGCGCGGTCTGCCGATGTTGCCTGCCAGCCACCTTATGGCGCAGCCCGCCATCACGACGCCCAGCGCGCCGTCGTACGCGCCGCCCTGCTTGACAGAGTCGGTATGCGAGCCGCTCAAAACAACGCTGGGACTGTCACCTTGCAGGCGACCGAACCTGCTTCCGACAGCGTCGGCACGCACGGCCAGGCCGCTTTCCGAAAGCCACTGCTCGATTTCTGCCATAGCGGCTCGCCACTCGGCCGAGTAGACGAGCCTGGTCACGCCGCCGTCTGCAACTGCGCCGTGGCGCCGGAGCCTTTCAATCACACGGCCGGCTTCGGAGGCCAGTTGCGCGCGGTCGCTTGCTCCGAAGCGGCTCAGTACGGCCGTCGTGGCCATCAGGGCTAGGCTTTGCCGGCCACGGCCTGCTTCGACATTGCAGCCCGCAGCTCCTGAGACGCACGGTGGTCGATGGTCTTCGACTCCAGATCGACGACCACGCCGTATAGCGTGCGCGCGGATTCGACGCTGATCATCTCGTCGAGGACGTCGTCGAGCACCTTTTGCGGATCACGCTCGAGCGGGTCACCGTAACCTCCGCCGCACGGGCTGACTGTGCGGATGATGTCGCCGGCCTCGGCCCACTTCGACTGAAACTTGGAGGGTAGGTGTTGCTCCTTTCCGTCGCTGATGAGGACGACATCGCCGGGAGCTCCGTCGTAGCCCCCGAAGGCGCCCATAGGTGGGTGCCGGTGACCATCTCCCTCGAGACTCATATGCGCGCGACCCTGGAACTGCATGTCTCGAATCGAGCCGTTGCCGCCGCGCCACTTGCCAGCCCCGCTCTTGTCGGTGCGAAGCTCATACCTGCTGATCCTGAGTGGGTAGTGCGCCTCGATGTCTTCGATCGGGTTGTTGCGCGTATTCGCGTAGAGCACGTCGACCGCGTCCACACCGTCCTTGCCCAACCTTCCGCCGTAAGCGCCTTCGGTGATGTCCATGTAGACCCAGTAGTTCTGGTCCACGACGCCGCTATAGGCGATGACCTTCATATTGGCCATGCCGGCCGCGACACGGTCGGGGCATATCGGCGCGAGGGCCCGCATGAGCGTGTCAGCGACGATGTTGCCGGCGCAGAAGCGCGCGATTGTCGCTGAGGGGAAGGTGGGATTGGCGAGCGAGCCACGCTCGGCCACGATCCGGATCGGTCGCACGATGCCCGAGTTCTGAGGAACGTATTCGTGCGTCGCCTGGTCGAGCAGGATTGAACGCAGCGTGACGTAGATCGCGATGTCGACCGTGCCGACGAAAGGCATGTTGATGGCGCGGTCGGCGACCTGGGGCGCGGTTCCGGTCAAGTCCACTGTCATCGTTCCGCCGTCGACGGTGACGGTGACCTTGATCACCTGGTCGCGCTTGGAAGGATCGGGGTCCTCCGCGAAGCCGTCGATGTGGCCTTCCGCGGAGTACCTACCGTCAGGAAGGGCCTCGATTTGCTGTCGCATCATGCGCTCGGAGTAGTTCATGAGCTCCTCGGTCGCGGCCTCCACGGTCTCCCTTCCGTACTGCTCGAGCAGCTCGACGTAACGCTGAGCACCGATCTGGCAGGCAGCCACCTGGGCCCCCATGTCGCCAACCACCATGTCCGAGGCCCGGATGTTGTCGCGCAGCATCCGCCACACCGCCTCGTTCCGGTGACCGCGCTCGTAACACTTGATTGCTTTCAACTGGATGCCTTCGGCGTATGCGTCGACCGCATCGACGATGCCGCACGAGCCAGGTGACATCGATCCGATATCGAGGTGATGCGCCGTGGTGAAGCTGAAGCCGACAAGCTCCCCCTGGGCAAATATCGGCACGCAGAAACCGACGTCCGGGCCATGCGACGCGCCGTGATACGGCGAGTTGTGAATGATCACGTCGCCCTCTTCAAACCGGTCGCCGCGTTCCTTGAAGAGGCGGAAGATGCCCTGCATGTAGCCGGGAATGGGACCCAGCTGCAGGGGCGTCGAAAGCGCGCACTCGCAGATCTGGCGCCCGTTCACGTCGAGCAGCGCGGCGCCGAAGTCTTCCGACTCCCGAATGATCGAGGAGTAGGACATTCGCGTCAGCTTGTGGCCGATCTCGAGCGCGATGCTGTCCAGGGCTCCCGCAATGACGCGGGCGGTAACGGGATCGATTGCTTTGGCCGGCGGCTTTCCCGGCTCATATTCGATGACGTCGACTGCGGGCGCGGCAATCGCCATTGTTGACCTCCTAGACGCGGATTAGCAGATCGCCGGTCTTCAGTACCTCAGCACTCGCGCCGGGCGGGACCAGCGTTGTCGAATCGACCTGCAGCAGAACGGCCGGCCCACTGACACGCGTGTCGACCGGGAGCTTTGCTCGTTCGTAGAACTTCGCTTTCTGTGCCTTCAGCGCGCCGCCTTTATCGGCGAAGTAGACGTCGGCTGACGCGAGCTCCGCGGCCTTGAGGTTTCCGGAGTCGGGCGGCGGGACCTCTGGCATCTTGGGCAGCCGGCCGCTGGCCACCACCCGGATGTTCACCAGCTCGATCGGGTTGCCCGGGAAGGCGTGGCCGTATTCCTCCTTGTGAAGGCGGTTGAACTCATCCCAGAAGTGCTTGATGCTGTCCGAGCTGAGCTCGCCGGTCGGCATCGGCACCCGCAGCTCGTAGCCCTGTCCAACGTAGCGGCAATCAGCCGCGTGCAGGATCTGGGCACCACCTTCGGCGACGCCGTCTCGTTGAAGCTGCGCCCGGGCGTCCGCGTCCAGCCGCTTGAAGTCGCGGTTGAGGCGATCCAGGTCCGGCTCGCTGTCGAGCATGAACTCGTTCTGGATCAAGTCGTATTTGAGATCGGTGCTGAGCAAACCCATAGCGGAGGTGATGCCTGGATACAGGGGCACGATCACCTCGGGCACCTCGAGCGAGCGGGCGAGGTCTGCCGCGTGCAGAGGGCCCGCCCCTCCGAACGCCACCAGCGTGAACTGGCGCGGATCGTGGCCTTTCTGGATCGTGCGTGACCGGATCGCGTTCGCCATGTTGTGGTTCACCAGGGTCACCACACCGGCCGCGGCGTCCAGCGCCGACAAGCCAAGGCGCGACCCCAGCCTGGCAATCGCGGTTTCGGCGAGCTCGGGCTTGACCGACATCGCCCCACCGAGGAAATGGTCTGGACGCAGCCTGCCGAGCACGAGGTTCGCATCGGTGACGGTTGCTTCGGTGCCGCCGGTTCCGTAGCAGGCGGGCCCGGGACGGGCACCTGCGCTGCGCGGTCCAACACGGAACGCGCCGCCAGGGTCGATATACGCCACGCTGCCCCCGCCCGCGCCGACTGTGTGTACGTCGATCATCGGGATCAGCACCGGGTAGCCGGCGATCCACGTATCGCGCGCGGTAGCTTCGCTGATTCCACGCGGAGTGACGATGCCGATGTCGGCGCTGGTCCCACCCATGTCAAAGGTGATCAGCTTGTTGCGACCGCACGCATTGCCGATGTGAGCGCCGGCCAGGACGCCTGCGGCGGGTCCGCTAAGAAGCAAGGTCGCGGGATAGCGCGCTGCAAACTCCTCTGTCGCGACACCTCCGTTGGACCGCATCAGGCGCAGCTCCGCTTTCACCCCGTCCTTGCGCATGCGCTCACGCAGGTGAACGAGGTAGTTGCGCACCTTGACGCCCACGAAACCATTGATGGCCGCGGTGGTAAATCGCTCGTACTCGCGAAATTGCGGAAAAACGCTGGCTGACGTGGTTATGAAGGCCTCGGGAAATACCTCTTCGACGATCGAGCGGGCGCGCTCTTCGTGCTCCGGATTGCGGTAGCTGTTGAGGAAGCCGATGACTATCGACGACACCCCAGCTTCCTTGAGCTCTCTGGCCGCGTCGGCTACCTCCTCCTCCTCGAGAGGAGTTACGATCTCGCCCTTCGGTCCGAGGCGCTCGGTGACAACCTTGCGGTGGCGGCGGCGGATCAGAGCGCGATCCTGCCAGGGCACCTCCATCTGAATCGAGTAGTGAAGGGGTCGCTGGTGGCGAGCGATGTGCAGCACATCTCGGTAACCCCTGGTGGTGATCATTCCGACCTGGGCGCCGTCGTACTGGAGAAGTGAATTGGTGGCGATGGTGGTGCCGTGAGCGAGAAACTCAACCCCCAACGAGTCATCGCCTGCGGAGCGCAAGCCCTCGAGCAGACCTTCAGATGGGTCGTCCGGTGTGCTAGGCACCTTGTGGATGCGAACCGCCTTGGAATCCGTGTCGACGACGATCACATCGGTGAACGTGCCACCTACATCAACGCCGGCAAGCTTCATATCTGGACCTCCGTTCCCTTCCTCTAGACGTGGGCAGGTTCGCGCTGGTAGATGCCTACAAGCGAAACCGGGCAGGCGACAAGCTCTTTGCGCTCCGGGTCTTTGAATGCCGCGACCTTTGAGGTGGTGAGTCCGTATCCGTGTAGACCTTCCGCCAGCTTGACCGCGCAAGCGACACCATCGAGGACCGGCGCGCCCAGCTGCTGCTGCATCCACTTGTCCAATGGGCCAAGCCCGGCGCAACCGAGCAAGATCGCCTCCGCTCCATCCTCGTCGATTGCTTTCCGGCCCTCATCGACCATCATGCGTTTGGTCCGCTCGATGTCCTCCTCGATCTCGAGCACGGTTAGAGGAGTGCATCTGATGGACGCGCAGTGCGACTCCATCCCATTGCGCGCGACGAGCTCCTCGAGCAGCGGCTTGACGCGCGGCAAGACCGACACGATCGACCACTTGTAAGCGACCAGTCCGGCCATGTGGAAAGAGGCTTCGGCAATGCCGATCACCGGCACAGACGAGACTTCGCGGCAGGCTGCCAGTGCTGGATCGCCGTAGCAGGCGATCACGTAGGCGTCGTACTTGCCCTTGGAGCCGGCGACGACGTCGAGAGTGTGGTAGGCGGCGAGCACCTCATCCGCATTGCCCTCGATTGACCGAGGGCCGCCCTTTGGCTGCACCGTCTCGATCTCGGTTCCCGGCGACGCCGCGGCTTTCGCCACGTGATGGATCTCATCCGTCATCGCCTGGGTGGTGTTCGGGTTGATGACAAGGATTCGCATTTCAGACCTCCTGAGCATTCCTCCCTACCGCGGGAGCCAGTTGGTGAACAGCCGCGCGCCAAGCAGCGCGACGAGAATCCCGACACAGGCGCACATGAGCGCTATGTCGATCGGACGCAAACGGACGTCGCGAAACAGCACGCGTGGCCGGCCCAGCTCGTCCGGCAGATTCAGTCCCCGCAGCTCCATCGCCATGGCGATGTCCTGGCTGCGTCTGATGGCGCCGAGGCCTAGCGGCACGGCCGACGTGACCACTCCCGGAAAGAAGACGAACGGGTTGAACGAGCTCAGCGCATTGGAGCCCCGCGCCTTGAGAGCCCGCTGGATGACAAGGAACTCTTCCTGGATCAGCGGGTAAAGCCGGATCGCGAAGGCGAACATGAAAGCCACCTTGTACGGCAGACCCCACCGATACATCGACATGCCCCACTGGAAGGGCTCCGTGGTCATAGCGAAAAGGGTGAAGGCGAGGCCCATCGTGCCGAGGCGAAAGCCAAGGTCGAGTCCAACCTGCAGCCCAGGGCGTGAAGCGCTGATGTGGACCGGCCCCACCTGCGCCGCCCACAAATACGGCGCTCCCTCGATGAGAAAGATGTGCACGAGGGTGATCGCCACCATGATCGGCAGCATCAATAAGAGGAAGGGGTAGTACTCAGTCGGCGGAATGCCCGCCAGGAACCAGATCGCAGCGATCAGCAAGAAGAACAACACCCAGGGCTGGGGGACCAAGAAGCTGATCAGCAGGTAACAGAAGACGAAGATCAGCTTGGTCCGTGGGTCGAGCCGATGTAGAAACGAGTCCTGGCCGCTGAACTGGTACAGAGGCCTCACCCGCGGGCCACCTTCAGCGAAGGCCCCGCCAGGCGCTCGAGGGCGTCCTCGAGCGTCAATGGCCGAGGCTCCATGCCGAGACGGTTGCCCAGCGCGGTCACCGCCGGCGGCTTGACGTAGGTGCGGCGCAGCAGCTCTTCGTCGCGAAACACCTGGTCGGGTGCGCCGAAGGCGATCAGCCGGCCCTCACACAGCGCGGCCATCAGGTCGCAGTGGGCTGCGACCAGGTGCATCGCGTGGGTGATGACGATCACGGTCTGACCGACCTCGCGGGCGAGGTCCACCAGCAAGGCCATGATGGCGTGTGATTCCTGCAAGTCCTGGCCTGTGGTTGGCTCGTCGATGATCATCACCGGTGGCTGCATCACCGCGATGGCGGCGATGGCGAGACGCTGACGTGCACCCTTAGAGAGCCGGAATGGATGCACGCTCCGCACATCCCACAGGTCGAGGCCCCGCAGCACCCGTTCGGCAGATTCCATAGCCTTCTCGCGCGTCGCGCCAAGGTTGACCGGCCCGAACACGACGTCTTCGACGACCGGGTCCTTGAAGATCTGGTGGTCCGGGTTCTGGAACACGTAACCGACGGTCGCGGCGCGGTCGCGCACTGACATTCGCTGCACGTCTTTCCCATCGACGCGCACCGTTCCTGAAGTCGGCTTCAAGTGTCCGCTAAGGCATCGCGCCAGCGTCGTCTTGCCGCTTCCGTTCTGACCTACAACCCCCATCACTGAACCCGCCGGTATCTGGAGGTCGATGCCTATCAGCGCCTGCGTCCGCCGGGGCGGCGGGTATGTGTAGCTGATCGACTGCACCGTTACTCTCGGCGGCCGCGTGTTGTCGGCGGGTCGCTCCGACAGAACAGGCATGATGCGCACGTTGTTGAGCAGCGGCGCGGCACTGTCTGGATCCGGTGGCAGCGCCGGCACGGACACCCCCCTTTCGCGCAGCCGGGCGCCCAGCTCGACCAGCTGTGGCAACGGCACCTGGGCCTCGATGAACGTATCCAGGTGGCGATCGAGCTGAGCCCGCGGCGCGTCCAGCTCGATCGTGCCGTGGTTGAGGAGGACGACCCGGTCCACCAGCGACCAGATCTCTTCCAGCTTCGACTCGACCAGGAGGATCGTATGTCCACTCTCTGCGAGCGCCTGGATTCCGGTCAAAACCTGCTGGGCGCCTATCGGGTCGAGCTGAGACGTCGGGTCGTCAAGCACGAACAGCTTGGGGGCGGGAGCGTAATTGGCGGACAGGACGACCCTCTGCTTTTCGCCACCGCTGAGGTCGTATGTGATGCGGTCGCGGAGGTGCGGGATTCGGAAAAACTCGAGCGCCCGGTTCAGCCCGCGGCTAATTTCGCTACGCGCAAAGCCTCGGTTCTCCATCCCCCATGCGATCTCGTCCGCGACGATCAGGTTGAAAAGCTGGTTCTCAGGATCCTGCGTCACCGTGCCGATGTTGGCCGCGATCTTCGCCAGCGAGCTGTCGCGGGTATCCGTTCCGAAGATGTGCACGTTGCCGGTCAGCTCGCCGGTGATGAAATGGGGGATCACGCCGGCGCAGATGTGTATGAGCGTGGACTTTCCACACCCGGTCGGTCCGACGAGAGCGACCACTTCGCCCTCGCCGACCGTCAGGTTCACGCCATGCAGCATCGGTGGTAGGCCGGGGAAGGCAAAGCCGACCCCGTCCAGGACAATGGGGTCCATTGAAGATGCTGGCCGCGTCCTTCTAAGGTTTCGGTTTTCCCGCGGTGCCGCGGTAAGCCAGGAACAGCCCGACGGCAACCACGATCAGGATCGCCGTTACCACGGCTCGGACTCCCAGGTTGCTCATGTCAAACAGACCGAAGGCTTTCGGCATCGCGCCTGAAGCGCCCAGGTACAGGAGCCCGATTCCGATTACCGCGACGATCACGCCGCCGACTATCGCCCAAACGTATTCGCGGTTCATCTCACAACCTCACTGGAAAACGCCCGCGCGCCGGACGGCGCGGTAGAAGGCATAACCCATGGGCCCGCCGATGATCACCGCCATCAGCCACTGCCAGAAGAACAGGACCACGATCTGGCCGAAACCAAGCTTCAGCACGACCACATAGAGGCCCAGGGCCTGCACGATGTTGACGAACAGGTCGCAGACGCCGATGTAGATCATGAAAGGAACGAATCCGATGTCGGGGTTTCGCTTCAGGTGGGCGCGGAACAAGAACGCGAGAGGGATCAGCTCGGCCATGTTCAGGAAGAAGAACGACCATGCCAGCGGGTGGGTTGCACTCAGGACGGCGATGATCGGGTTGAAGTTGGCCACGATCAGCGCGCCCGTCAGGCCAAAGTAAATCGCCGCGGTGGGCCACCAGAGCTGGGCGAACGTGTGACCGAGCGGAACACCCAGGCCTCCGGTCCAGATCTGGTCCAGCCGCTCCGTGATCTGCATGTTGGCCGAGAACGCGACCGCCAGCAGCAGGGAACCAACGAGGGTGCGCGTGTCGCCGCGTAAGATCGGGCCGCGTGCGAGACGCTCCTCGACTGTCAGGCTAGCCGTGGCCGTAGCCGTAGCCATAGAGATCCACCTCCCCTAAAAGTTGAGCCAATCACAGCATGGACGGATTGACTCGTCTATGGCTGGTCGCACAAGGTTCCGGCCGGATCGCTGGGGAAAGCTACAAAACCTGGGCTGAATCCAGGACGCGAAGCGCGAGCTCGAGCGTCAGGCGGCCTTCGGACTGTCGAAGGCTGCGCCCACTGAGCTCCTGGATGCGCTCGAGCCTGTACTCCACCGTGTGGGGATGCACGCCCAGGCGCGCCGCCGCGGCCGACACCGAAGCTCCCGCGTCCAGGTAGACCCGGAATGTCTCGAGCAATGCCGAGCCGCGCCGCCGGTCATGGTCGATCACGTTCCGTAGCGTCGTTTGGCAGACCTGAATGATGTCGGCGCCCGACGCCGCCTGAAGGATCAGCCGGAAAGCACCCAGGCTGCGGACCCTGAACACGGGCTCAGCGCGACCGAGTTTCTCGCGGAGCTGGATGGCAAGCCGAGCTTCGTGGTGAGCCGGAGCGAGACCGGTGAGCTCCGCCACCTCGTCCTGCACCGCGTAGACAGCCCGCCATTCCGGGGCCAGCGCCTTGAGGCGCTCGGCCGCCTGCTCGAGGGCGGCGAGTGAGGGCTCCTCGCTACCGGCCGGCCGGCCGGCAAGCGACTGGATGGCCACCACATGCCCGTCCTTCAACGCCACCGTGACGGGGCGGCCATCGAGGGCCAGTTTCTCCTGCGTGAGCGCGAGCATGGTTCGCAGTACTCGCGGGGCGCTGTCGTGCTGGGTATCTCCAACCGCCCGCAAGGTTCCCACGACCAAGCGGAGCGGGACCTGCGCTTGACGGAGCGCGTCAGCGCCGGCCGGGACGTCCCCGTTGAGCAGCCGTTCGACGACATCGCCGCGACGCCTGATCTCGCCTTCCTCGAGAGCGCGCTCGCGCAAGAATCTGGCTGCGGCGATCATGGCCGCCGAGTCGGCCGCCGCCGAGTCGACCGCATCCAGCTTGCGATGCCGGGCGTCGAGGATCACAAAGCCAAGCGTTTCGGGACCCGCGGAAACCGGGGAGATCAGCAGCTCGCGATTCCCTTCCGGAGAGAGCCGCATCTGGGCGCGAGTCTCGGCCGCCTGGCGCAGCAGCGGCTGCAGCACCGCCCAGGCCGCCATATCCACCTCTCGCAGCGTCGACGCCGGCGACGCCGTATCGCAAGCGCGCACTCGATACAGGGCGTCACTCAAGAAAACTGATGCATGCGTGATTCGAGCAAGCCGGGTGGCGAGGGCGCTGAGCGGGAGGTCGTCCTGGACGACCTCGGCCAGTGAATCCTGGACCTGGAGGCGGCGCTCGAGCTGATCGCGCTGGGAACGGATCTCGTCGTTGAGGGCCTCGAGGCGAAGCCGCGACTCATGCTCGGCGGCGTAGAGCCGTGCATTGACGATCGCCACTGCCGCCGCCTGCGCGAGGGCGTCCAGCAACTGGACATCGAATGGCTGGAAGACCTCGGGCCTGTAGAAGTTCTCGATCACCATGGCGCCCAACGCCTCGGCCTTGTACACGAGCGGCGCACAGATTGCGCTCTGGGGGTAGTCGGTGCCGCCGCTGGCTTCTTGAAACGTCTTCAGGTTCATTGGCTGGGCGGCGCCCATCACCGCCTTGACTTCTTGCTTGTGTGGATAGATCTCGGCGCGCCGGCTGAGAAACGCTCGGCCGGAGAGGCCCTCGCCAGGCTTCACCGTCAGCTCGTACACGCGCGGATCGAAACCGATCGCGTGGTTGACGACGAGAGCGTGCTGTTGCGGGTCATAGAGGAACAGAATCCCGGCCTCGGCGGCTGGGAGGACGCGGATGGCACCCTCGAGGATGCGGTGAATGATCTCCTGGAGGTCGAGCTCAGCCGTGAGGGCGCGACTGACTTCGATCAACGTGACCAGTCTGTCGAGCTCCGACTGGACGAGCTTCGTGGCGGCCCGGCTCATCTGGCTTCCCGCGACCGATCATAGCCGTCAGTGGCCGCGAAAGGCCTCCTCCAGCCACTCCGCGACCACTGTTGGCCGCACCTTGGCGTCGAGAAGCAGAGGCTTGGGCCGGTCACGACCGAGCCAGTCCTTGACTGCCTCCAGGTCCGCGACGCTTCTGAGCGTCGCTGCATCCAGGCCGAGAGCCTTACCCAGCCCGGCGAAGTCTGTGTCTGGGAAGCGCACCGCATCCATGAGGGCGTGCTCGTGCGCGAAATGGTGGACCTCGGCGGCGTAGGAGGCGTCGTTGTACACCACCACCAGCACGTCGAGGGCCAGCCGCCCGAGAGTCTCCAGCTCGGGCAAGCCCATCAGAGCTCCGCCGTCGCCCAGGGCCACCACTGTCAAGCGGTCGGGTCGTGCTACGGCGGCCCCCAAACCTGTCGCCAATCCGAGGCCGATTGACATGAACGATTGCGTGAAGACGAAGGACCGGCCGTCTGGGACGTCCATGTACATGGGCGCCCATCCCATGAAGTGTCCGGAATCCACGGCGAGCGTTCGAGTTGGTGGCAAAAGCTCGTGCAGCGCGATGCTGAGCGTACGGGGGTCGATCTGACCGTCTCCGGAGACGTCGTCGAATGGGTGGTCGCGCCAGCCGCCGCGGCGGATGCGCTCTCGCATCTCCCCGGTGCGACGGCCCTGAGACCTGTAAGTTGCCAGAGTCTCGCTGACGGCATGGGCGGTCGCCGCGCTATCGCCCACGAGGGCAAGGTCAACCGGCTGGTGGGCCCCCAAAGCCACGGGGTCAAGATCCACCTGCGCGATTCGCGTGCCGTTCCTGATGAGGGCGCCGCGACGCGTCGTCCACATGTTCAGCGAAGCACCGAACGCGACGATGAGGTCCGACTCCGCGATGAGGTCCGCCGCCACCGGCGACGAGAAACCGCCGCAGATTCCCAGATACCAGGGATTGCCGCTGAAGAGACCATAGGCGACGGCAGACGTCGCCAGGAGTGCGCCGGTCTTGTCGGCCAGGAGCTCGATTGGCGCCATCGCCCCCGACAGCACCGCACCGCGGCCGGCGAGGAGCAGCGGCCGCTGAGCGGATTCAAGCAACCTGGCCAGAGAATCGACATCTGCCGGCGGCGCGGCACGGGGTTCTGGCAGCGTCAACCGAGGCAGAGTGCCAGGCGCCGTGCACTCTGCCATGAGCAAGTCGAGGGGCAGAGACATGACCACCGTCCGGCGGTCATGGATTGCAAGCTGCGCCGCCTCGACAACCTCGCTCACTGCCTTGTCGGCAGCGCTGATGCTCCGGTGCGCGGCGCCGGCCACCGCGGCCAGTCCGGCTTCGTCGATGAAGAAATTGGAATGCGGTGACGTCGCCTCGGCTGCCAGCAGCAGCAATGGGGTGCGACTCTTGGCGGATTCGGTGAGGCCCGTCAGGGTGTTGGTTACGCCAGGTCCCTGGTGAACCGTGCAGACACCCAAGCGTCCTGAGGCGCGGGCATACGCGTCGGCCATCGTGACGGCGCCGGTCTCGTGCCGGGCGGCTACGAACCGTGCGCCGCTTGCCTGGAGCGCGTTGGTCAGGTGGAAGTTGCCGCTTCCGACCAACCCGAAGAAATCTGTTACGCCGAGCTGGGCCACCGCGCGCCCGAGGGCTTCGGCAACGCGCATCCGCGCTTTTACCGTTCGACCAGTGCGAGCACGCGCGCCGGGCTTCCGGAACCACGCGTGATGGGCAGCGGCCCCGCAATTACGACGGCTCCGGTCGGAGGGAGGCTGGCCAGGTTGGCGAGCTGCGTGAGTCCGTACTTGCCGGCACCCAGTAGGAAGGCGTGGCATGGAAAGGCCGGATCAAAACTGTGCGCCTTGCCGGCGTCAGTGCCGACGGTCTCCACGCCGACCCCGATCACCGGTGCCTCCGCAGCCAGCCACTTTGCGCAGTCGACCGAAATGCCCGGTGTGTGCGGTCCGCTGTCATCGGCGTTCAGGAAACCCCGCTGGTCCCCTGCTCTGGCGTCCCAGCCAGTGCGATACAGGAGCCACCCTCCCTGCGGCAGCAGTCCGTGCTCGCGTTCCCACACCTGGATGTCGGCGACCTGCAGCAGGAAGTCGGAGTTCGCGGAGCACTCTTGGGACTTGTCGATGACGGCAGCCGGGGCGATCAGGTGACGCGCCGGCACCTGGGAGACGTCCAATCCTTCTCGACCGGTCACCCAGTGGATCGGTGCATCGAAATGCGTGCCGACATGCTCGCCTGTAGAGATGTCGTTCCAGTACCATGCAGGTCCGCGCTCGTCGTAGTGGCTGATCTCTGTGAGCTCGAAGCGCCTGGTGTTGGCAAACGGCGCCGGCAGCTGGATGATCGGCGTCTTTTCAGAGAGAGGGGCGGTGAGGTCGATCACCTCGACCATGCCGTCGGCGATCGAGCGGATTAGATCCTGCAGAAGCGCCATGGTGCCTCGCTCACAAGTCCAACCTCCATGTACGTCGTCAGCCGTGAAGCGGCCACCTAAGTATCCACGATGAATCGGCGGGCTGAGCCGGCTTTCCAGGTGCAGCTGACCGCCTATTTGCATTTCGGTGTGAAAGTGATAAACCTGCCCTTACTGCTGGCTGGGGGGCTGGCGCATTGGCATTGGAGGAGTGGTGACTATGCGAATGCGAGTGTTGATTGCTGCCGCGGCTCTTTCGCTTGCGGCCTCGGCGATGGGGTCAGCGACGGCGGGCACGAGTTCGGCGCCGACGCAATTCAACGAGTTCACGATCTCGCAGTTTCAATCATTGATGGCGTCGGGCCAGCTCAGTTCAGTTGGGCTGACCAACTATTACATCAAGAGGATCCAGGATCTCGACCGTGAAGGGCCTGGTGTCAACGCGGTCATCGAGCTCAACCCGGACGCTCTGTTGATGGCCAAGGCCGCCGACCAGGCACGAGCCGCCGGCAAGAATCTCGGACCGTTGATGGGCATTCCGGTTCTGCTCAAAGCCAACATCGACACCGGCGACAGGATGCAGACGACCGCCGGCTCTTTCGCGCTTTTCGGTGCGCCTGCGGTTCGAGACTCGACTGTGGCGGCAAACCTGCGCGCAACTGGGGCCGTGATTATCGGCAAGACAAACCTTTCCGAGTGGGCCAACTTCCGCTCGTTCGAGTCGAGCAGTGGATGGTCCGGCGTCGGCGGCGAGACCAACAATCCCTACGGAATCAACCGCAACGCATGTGGGTCTAGCTCTGGCTCCGGCGCGGCCGCTTCGGCCAACTTCGCCGCGGTCTCGCTGGGCACTGAAACCGACGGGAGCGTCGTCTGCCCCGGGAATGTGAACGGCGTAGTCGGCTTGAAGCCCACGATCGGCCTTACCAGTCGCGCCGGCGTAGTGCCGATCTCGCACACGCAGGACACGGTCGGCGTCCACGCGCGCACGGTGGCCGACGCCGCGATGACGCTCGGCGTGATTCAAAGCACCACATTTGACGGCCGAGATGCCGCCACCGGTGGAGTGCCGCTGGGCTGGCAGGGCACCGGCAAAACCCGGCCCAACATCCCGACCGATTACACGAAGTTCCTTGACAAGAACGGGCTCAAGGGAGCGACGCTCGGTCTGACTCGCCAGGGGCTCGGCGGCTTCGATCCGCTTGCTCCGACACCCGCGAAGGTCACGGATGCATATGAGGCCGCGTTCGATCAGCTGACTGCGGCCGGCGCCACGGTCATCGACCTCGATAACACGACGACCTTCAATTTCTTCGGCGGTCCCGGCGAGTTCGAAGTGCTGTGTTTCGAATTTAGAAACGACGTGAAGAATTACCTCAGCACACGGACCAACGTGCCGGCTGCAGGCGGAACGCTGCAAACCTTGATCGACTTCAACAATGCCAACGCATCGCGTGAGATGCCATTCTTCAACCAGGACATCTTCGATCTCTGCAACAGCATGGCGCCGGGGCCTGATGACCCACAGCCGGCTTTCGGCGGCGAGACCTACAACCAGGCGCTGTCGGCTGACCAGGCGTACGCTCAGCAGAACGTCGATGCCGCACTCTCGAGCCAGCACCTCGACGCAATCGTCTCGGCCACGGACAACCCGGCCTGGGCGACCGACCTGCTTTTCGGCGACCGCTTCTTCTTCGGCACGTCGAGCATCGCCGCGGCGGGCGGTTATCCGATTATTCAGGTTCCAGCGACGAGCGTTGACGGCGCTCCGATGGGCCTCAGTTTCTTCGGCACGGCATTCAGCGAGCCGAAGCTGATCAAGCTCGCTTCAGGTTGGGAGGCCTTCAACAAGTGGCGAGCCAACCCTAACAACCTGCCGACTTTCGCCCAGACTCTGCCCTTCAACAACATCCAGGGTCCGACGCTTACCAAGCCACACCCGAAGTCTCCGATGGCGCCAGCTGACCCCGCACGAAAGAAGCCGCACAACGTCTAGCGCTTCGCGATGATCGAGCCGCGGCCTTCTGGGCCGCGGCTCGTTCGTTTTTGGTACTGCGCAAAAGCCAGACCAAGCTTGGAAACTCTCGATCCGCGATGGAGGCTAGGTGATCAGGGCATCCGGACTGAATCATGTCCTGACACAGACTCCACTATGTCGTGAGACATCAGATTGGCTCCGGACCAGGGATTCGAACCCTGAACCTTGCGGTTAACAGATCGCTGCGGCCCGTTCAAAAATACTGACTCGAATTCGCTGAGTGCCGGAGGACCAGCTCCGAAGATCATGTCAGCCCTTTCCTGCATGGGGAGCGGATGGAGTGACATCGATCACCGCTCGGGAGGGAGGAGCCATGGCGAGCTGATGACGGCAGACCCAGCGTTCCGCAGCATCGATCCCGGGTAGCGCCTCGCCATCTTTGACGAAATCATCTTTGGCGTACATCTGCCGCGCAAACTGATACAGCCACCACGCAACCTTGCTGGCATCTAGTTCTCGAAAGAGGCATTGCACGTCTACCAGTCCAAGAGCAACAAGTCCCATTGTGTCCATCAGCCTGTTGCCCTTAGGCTTGGTAATCTCGAATAGCCTTACGTTGCAGTAGAAGCTGAGCCTTCGCGCCAGGCTCTCAGGTGCCACGATGCAGTCGGCCGGCTCCCAATGAATTGCACGTGGCCGCGAGACCTCGACGACTGCCCGAAGAACGGCGGCGATCAGTTCATACCGCTCTTGGTAGGGCAGTCCGGCGCCGGTCAGATCGGCCACGCGCACCTTATGCCGGCAGCGGCTCATCGTCTCCTCGGCTTCTGCCCAGTCGTAAGTCTGCTCGAGTGCCGTCTTGAAGTCGGACGGTTTGACCGGGTTGGCCCACCGGACGATGTTCACGAGACTCGGAATCATTCCTTTCGCGATCGAGACGGGGTGATCAGGGTAGGCGACCTGGATCACTTCATCCGATGCACTGACGAGGTCGACCGTGCCATCTTGGCGTAAGCGGTTCATGAGCGAGCCAGAATCGAGCGTTGGAGGCTCCTCAAAAAGAAGTCCGAACCCGTAGCTATCGATCACGTTCAGTCGATCTTATCGTCGCCAGATGAGGCGAGCCGCACCTCCTTCGTCTCAAAACACAGAACTGGGCTGGGGAAGTCCCCTTCGGCAAGCTCAATGGCGCCGCGCGGCGGATACTGGTCCAAGTGCTATATCGATTACGACCCTAGCGGGGACATGCGTGTAACGGGGAACAGGGACAGGACATTGATCACAAACCCGCCCATGACGGTGAGGCGCTCGGCCTGACCGGGCAGGACATCGATCTCGACCCGGGCTTCTAACAGATCTTGAACATCAAGGAATTCCAAGTGAGCCAATGGGTAGGTGTTTGCCTCCGTACTGAGATACACGGGCCAAACGATCGCGAATGCGGACCACCACTGCGGCCGCACCGCGAGGCGGAATGGCGCTTAGGGCTGGTGCGGCTTGGAGCATTACTAGGCCAGGTGTGCATGACACTTGTATGGGGTTGCTGTCAATTGGTGTCAGGTTGCTGTCAGGTCGGGGTTTCCAAGTCATGCCCCGAGCCGAAATCGAGTTCAAATTTGGCTCCGGACCAGGGATTCAAACCCTGAACCTTGCGGTTAACAGATCGCTGCGCCCCCGTTCAGAAATACGGCCCTGATCTTGCTGAGTGCCGCTGAGTGCCGCCATTTGCCATGGTTTATCGTCGGCGTTGCTGTACGAAGGCCTCACGTCGCCGGCCTACTCCTCAAGATGCGCAGAAGCCTCGGTTACAGCTTGCGTTTGAA
>VBGM01000013.1 GCA_005880855.1 Chloroflexota bacterium | reverse complement strand
TCTCCACCTCCACCGCCGCCTATCTGCTGATCACTCTTGGCAGGGGCGGAGTCGGAGCGAGTTGCGACCGCAGATGTGGTCGTCTTTCCGGACGTCTTGGCGCTGTCGTTGTGAGAGTCGGCTGCGAGCGCGGGGGTAGTCCGACAAAGCATGAGAATTGCACCCGCCATGAGGACGAATAACTTGACTGAGGTCCGGTGCATCAATGACGGCCGGCTTCACGCGAATTCGCTCAAGGTGTCCAAAAACGCTCACCTCCACGTGGATATGAGCATTTGCCTCCGCCGCCATCCTGGACACGGACCCCGGCTTGCTAAAAATTGCCGGCTCGAGGATATGTCGCAGAACGCCCCGCTCAGCGTTCCCTAATTGGCAATGCTTAACACGGAAACGCCGAAGGTCTCGCTAGTAACCATGCTCGAGGCCACCAGCGAGGAGGTTGTAGGCGACTTCGTATCGGCATTGTTGGCCCCCAAAGGTTGGGAGGTCGAGGGGATCAGGAAGCGCGCGTCCCGCCTCGAGCCCCCGGATCGGTACTGGGCGATGTTCGAGATCCAGGCCAAGAATGACGCGCGCGCGCGGAGCCTGAGACTCGTCGCAAGGGGCGCCTTCGGCGCCGACGCGTGGGAGGACCTGCACGCCAGGCTCGAGCGCCATACCGGCCGGCCACCAGACCCCATCGATGGCCTCGGGTATCCGACGATCTTGCCCGAGAGGCAGGTGGCGTTCTGGTTCTACCCGTTCGATCCGGCCATGCCCGGACTGCCGGCCGCAGCCGACCCCGAGACAATGGCCCGGCTCCTTCTCGGCCACGACGATGCTGCAGCTCCCTTACCTGATGGCGCCCCAAGCCTCGCCGTGGAAAGGGTTCGCTACCTACCAGAGGTCGGGGCGATCCTGCGTTATCAGTTCGACACGTCCGCCGGGCCGCTGTCGATC
>VBGM01000012.1:76723-78645 GCA_005880855.1 Chloroflexota bacterium | reverse complement strand
CTTTCTTCTCAGCGACCTGATCGTCCATCTTCGGAACCGGGCTCGCGTTTCCTTCGCCGAGGAATGGCGCCCCACGCACGGGGACCTCAAATACGACCAGTTCGTCCATCACAACGGTCGCTACACGCTGCTCGACTTCGATTACTACGGCCTCGCCGAGACCAGCTACGACCTCGGCAAGTTCTGCGCATATCTGGTGCCGTCCAACCCGGAAGGATGGGAGGACACGGTGGCGGCCGAGGCAGCCCGGTTGAGCTTCTTGCGCCGATACCTGGAATTGCGTCCGCACGCGACCGTGAACCGGTTCCCGATCTATGAGGCCCTGCAGCTGGCGCTGCGCGCCATGAGCTTCATGTGGGCTCAACAGCACGGTTGGGAGCGAATCGCCGAGACCTTCCTGGTGATGGCCCACGAGCGGCTCTACAGCCGCTTTCCGGAGCTATAAGACCTCAACAACGTAAACGGGTCCCGCTCCGCCATCGCGATCCCTTTTACAACCTTTTACCCGATAACAGGCCAACATCTCGCCCTGGCGCCGTCAGACTCTGCGGCTGGCCATGCGGGTACTTTCCTGGATCGGAGGCGTCATCCTGGTCGCGGTCATCAGCACTGCGACCGCCGCCACGCTGCGCGCCCACAACGACGGCGCTCATGCCCTCGTCGCGTCGCAACCCGCCGCGGCGGCGGCAAACGAAGGCAACTCGTTCACTCCCAACCTTCTTGCCAACCACAATCCGCCACGGCCGACCCCGTCCCCGTCCGCGGCGCCGACCACGAGTTCGAGCGCGCCGGTTGCCTCGAGACCGGCTCCGCCACCGGCAAGGCCTTCGATCGTGATCGGATCGCAACAGCAGGTGCTGATCAACCGAGATCGTGCCGCTGTGGGTCTTGCGCCGCTGACGTGGAGCTCATGCCTGCACAACGTCGCGGTGTCCAACGCGGTCAGGCTCTCGAGGCAAGGCTGGGTTCCGCCGTATCACACGAACGGCCCCACGGTCGATCTTGGCTGCCGCCTCGGCAACCAGGCCGGTGAGAACGTCGGCTACTGGAGCGGAGGGATCAACGACTCGCAGCTCAACTCGATGTTCTGGGCGAGCCCCGAGCATCATGCGAACATCGTCGGCCCGTACCACTACGTCGCGACGGCCTGGGCGGTGGCGCCCAACGGGTACGCGTATGTCGCCGTGGAGTTCAGCTAAGGCCCGTCTCGAGCGGGTAACCGGCTCCGAGTAGCCGGAATCAACCCAGCGTTGTCCTCTCGAAGCGCGCCATCGCCGCGCCGGCCCAAAAGGCCGGCTCGAAAGCGCGGGCGCTGAGGAGGAGAGCGCGAAGGGTGGTTGAGAGCCCAACCGGTCGCGTGCCGCAGAAACCAGCCCAAGGCCACGGCATCTTCGGCTGGATCTGGGCGAAGCGGGGCTGGATCGCGGCCGTCACCGGGATCGTGTTCCTGCTGTCCACGCTCTATGTGCTGTGGGCGATCAAGGATCTGCCGGATCCGAGCCAGGACGTGCTGGCCGCGGGCGATGTCGTCGTGCTCGATCGTAACGGGAAGCTGATCGAGGACTGGAGCCCGGCCGGGCATTACCACGTGAGCCTCAAGCTCAGCGAGATGGGGTCGTATGCGACATCCGCCACGCTGGCCGCAGAGGACCGCAACTTCTACCACCACGGCGCCATCGACGTCGGCTCGACCGCGCGCGCTGTATGGGTCGACGTCACCCACCTTGGATTGAGGGAGGGTGGCAGCACCATCACCCAGCAGCTGGTGAAGATCCAGCTCCTGACTCCGCAGAAATCGTTCACGCGAAAGCTGCAGGAATCAGTGCTTGCGGTCGCGCTCGAGGAGCGCTACTCGAAAGACCAGATCATCACGATGTACATGAATCGGGTCTACTACGGCCACGGCGCCTACGGGATCGGCG